>NZ_JAUBVR010000029.1:0-74506 GCF_036705955.1 Microcoleus sp. A6-C6
AATTGAAGGCGGTTGAAACCGCTACCGAGTTCCTCCTCATGTCTAAAGCCAGGGGCTTCCCTCTCGTTTTTTGGTGAGGAAAAGACGCCTGGCCGGAGTTGCCCACCATGCCCAAAACTGTGCCTTTTTGTACCTGCATTCCCGGCTTGACAACAATGCTGTTTTGGCGGAGGTGGCAATATTGGGCTTCCCAACCGCCACCGTGATCGATTACCATGCCGTTGCCACATTCTGTACCTGCGACGTTGGCTTTGTCTGTCTGGTTTTGCAAACGTCGATCGACTACACCATCTCGCACTCGCAAAACTTTGCCCGCTGCGGATGCGATAACTGGAACGCCTTTTGCCATTGCTTTGGCGTCGGGAATGGCGAAATCTATGCCGTCGTGCCCGTCGTAGGTTTGCCGCCCGCAGCCGAAATCGACGGCGGCTGGGCTTGGATCGCGATCGAAATAGTGCATGATAAAACAGTCTTTGCCTAGGGTACAGGCGATCGGCTTACCGAATTGCCCGCTGGGTTTTTGGGCTACTGCGGTTGAAACGAGGCGCTGGGCGATCGTGTTGGCTTGGGCGATCGGCGCATTGACTGAGCTGTTGGTAGCACAGGCAGCCGTACTTGTCAACCCCACGGTTAACAAAATTGCAGAAAAGTGTTTTTTTGATATGATAGTCATTCGTCGGTGGGAGATAAAATTTGAGGAATGAAGTCAGTTAACAGTTGACAGTTGACAGTTGACAGTTGACAGTTGACAGTTGACAGTTAACAGTTAACTGTTGACAGCTTGCCTAGATATGGAAGTCCGAGGATTGAAGCAATGAATAGTCTTCTTTTAATTTCTCCTTCAAAGGGTTCCGGCTTTAAACCAATTCCTTCAGGTCAAAAATCAATCAATCATTCAAAATATAGTTGGCTCAATCATCTAGACGATCGATAAGGCGTTTTAGTTTCCCATATTTATTGTAAACTGTCGCGTCTTTTATTTATAATAAACTGTTTATTGAGACTTTTGTAGAGCGGAATTTCTGCCCGCTAGAGAGGTTAAATTGCAAAAGCAAAACAGCTTGATCTTCTCAGTTTTTACTGCTTAATTGGTTAAAAAATGCTCTCTAAAATTCGATCGCTCATTTCGATAATTCGGCTTGGCGGCCTTGCGGTTGCTGCTTTGGCGATGTGGGCATTTGCCACCATTGCCGAAGAGGTTTTGGAAAAGGAAACCTACGCTTTCGATAAATCTATCTTACTATATCTGAGGAGCCTGCACACTCCGGTGCGCGATCGCCTCATGCTCGGCTTGACATTTTTGGGAGAACCCAATCTGCTGCTAATGCTGAGCGTGAGTTTGGGTATTATATTGTGGGTACGCAAACATCGCTCCGAAGCCACAACTATTGCAGTTACAGGCGTGGGAGGCCTGGGTTTAAATTTACTATTGAAACAACTGTTTGCGCGCGATCGACCTCAACTTTGGGAGCGCACGGTTGACGTAAAATTTTACAGTTTTCCTAGCGGACACGCGATGATTTCAATGATTATTTACGGTTTGCTAGGATATTTATTGGGTTCGCGCTTTCCCAAGCAGCGCTGGTTGATTTACAGCTTGACTGTGGTATTAATTGCTGCTATTGGTTTGAGCCGGCTTTATCTCGGAGTTCACTGGCCTACTGATGTGATTGCCGGTTATATTGCTGGTTTTATATGGCTGCTTGCCTGTATTTTTAGTTTACAAGTATGGAAGGAATTTCATGATTCTCGTGCTGTTCCTGAAGAGAACTTTTTGTCGCCCGATCGCTCAAATGACTGTTGAATGATATTATGTCCGCTGGCATCAATATCTAGCCGGGGCGGGTTTATTTATCCCTGAATTTAGTTTCAAATATTTAGAAAAAAATCTTGAAACAAAGTTACCGGATATGACAACTTACAACTGACAACTGACTACTGACTAACAACTGTTTGCTTTTGGGTAAAACACATCGCAATCCCTTTTTCGTAGTAAGCAGCCTCGTTAATAAAAATTGGATAAACAATCGATTTGTCTTCATACAAGACTGACTCACCATCAAAGGTCAAAAACATCGGATCGCCAGGATTTAGGGCTTCATAATCTCTGGATTGTAGCTGAGGATGAATCATTGCCTGAATTTCTCCAGACTTGTTTCTGGGATAGTCGATCGCCCCGATGGTGTGATAAACAGTCAGGGGATTTGTTGCAACTGGCATAGTGCCTTGATTGTAGCTTTCTACGCAGTCTAAAATTGTGCCGACAACTTGCTCGGTTTGCTGAAACAAAGAGGCATCTATTACGCCTTGTGGCACCGCACCAACTTCTAGCGTACCGCCTAACTCGGAGAGCGATCGCAGCAAAGGACTATCTTGATTCTGGGTTGTCGCAGCGAGTAGCTTGATGTGGGGGTATACGGATGTTAAATAAGCTGCTAGTTGCAGGTTAAATGGATGCTGGCTGGCGAGAATAAATGTTATCCCCATGTTGGATGTGGTGCTGTGCAAGTCGATGATTAAGCTTTGTTGCTGGGTGTTTTTTGAGCTAAAAATGTGGTAGATTTCTTTCGCCCGCTGGGCTTCGTAGCTGGAGAGGTGGGGATTTTCTAAATCTTGCTGTCGAAAGCAGCGGTTGAGGTCGATATCGATGTAGCGTCTCCCGATTTCGCAGGCTTGGGGATTGGCTAGCAGGGCGATTGTTTCAAAAGTCGATCGCCCAATTGACTCTGGCGCGCGATCGAACTTCTTCACAAGGTAAATGCCTGTGAGTTCGTTTCCGTGGGTTCCTCCCACTATGGCAACACGTTTAATTGGATTCATAAACAAAAAACTCCCTATGCCAAGGGTAGCATCATTTGTCATGATTTGGTAACAAAGACCTCAGAAACCCGGTTTCTCTTTATATTTTTTGTCACGCAACCAAAGACTCGTAGAAATCCGGTTTCTTGGCCTCGATGCGTAAACCTCAGAAACCGGGTTGATCTTTATATTTATCGTCACCCAACCAAAGACTCGTAGAAACCCGGTTTCTTGGCTTATTTCTAGTTACTTGAGTCAAAAGTTCGATCGCGAATCTCTCCCCAAACTTCATCGGGATTTAAACCCTGTTCATGTACTTGATATTTTTCACGAAATGCACTGAGAGATTCTCCAAAGCTAAGTTCGAGATTCTGTGGCTGTTTGCGGCGTTGAATGTATTCGCGCAAGGCGATTTCTACTAGGGTTTCGATCGCAATTTCTTCCTTAAGTGCGATCGCCTCTTGCAGCAGTGCCGTATCTACATTTAGGCTTGTCACCATTGGCTTTCCTCTTGTAACTGCTGTCTTAATTATATCTGTCTTGCCTTGCGCCATGCGAAAATCTCAGAAACCGGGTTTCTCTCAGTATTTCTCGCCACCCAACCAAAGACTCGTAGAAACCCGGTTTCTTGGCCCCATGCGAAAATCTCAGAAACCGGGTTTCTCTCAGTATTTATCGTTACCCAACCAAAAACTCGTAGAAACCCGGTTTCTTGGCCCCATGCGAAAATCTCAGAAACCGGGTTTCTCTCAGTATTTATCGTTACCCAACCAAAAACTCGTAGAAACCCGGTTTCTTGGCCCCATGCGGTTTCTCGCCTCCACAATCGCGCGTCATCTTTCCCGGAACGCCAAAATCTCTGTCAGAATAGAAACAAGATGGCGGGGAAACACACGGGGAAACAAAGATATGACGCAAGAGGAAGCACTGCGGCGAATTAACCGGGCGGCTGAGGAAAATTTGACGGAATTGGATTTGTCGGGGCTGGAGTTGGAGGATTTGCCGCCGGAGATTGGCAAGTGCACGCAGCTTGAGACGTTGGTGTTGGGGGAGGCAAATCGATGGATCGGTTTTGATGGTAAATGGACTCCGCAGCCGATTACGAATCAATTAAGCGCACTGCCGGAGGAAGTGCGCTCGCTGGGCAATTTGCGATCGATTAACCTCAGCGGCAATCCATTCGGAACGATACCAGAATTGCTGCTGGAAATGAAGCAATTAGAGAGTGTAAATTTAACCAGCATTGGTTTAACAGAAATCCCAGAAGCGATCGGCCAACTGTCCAATCTGACACAGCTTAACCTCAGTCACAATCCGATCGCCCAAATCCCAGAAGCGATCGCCCAACTGTCGAATCTGACAGAGCTGGTTCTCTGGGATAATCAGATAACTCAAATCCCAGATGCGTTAGCAAAGCTTTGTGAAGCACTCGCCCAACAGTCCAATCTGACAAAGCTTGACCTCAGTCGCAATCAGATTACCCAAATCCCAGAGGCGATTAGCCAATTGTCAAATCTGACACAGCTTGACTTCGAGTGGAATCAGATTACCCAAATCCCAGAGGCGATCGGCCAACTGTTAAATTTGACATGGCTTCATCTCAATAACAATCAGATCACCCAAATCCCAGAGGCGATCGGCCAACTGTTAAATTTGACATGGCTTCACCTCAATAACAATCAAATCACCCAAATCCCAGATGCAATCGGTCAACTGTCGAATCTGACAGGGCTTGACCTCAGTGACAATCAGATTACAGTCATCCCAGATGCGATCGGTCAACTATCGAATCTGACACTGCTTGACCTCAGTTACAATCAGATTACCGAAATTCCAGAGGCGATCTGGCAATTGTCGAATCTGACACTGCTTGCCCTCAGTAACAATCAGATTACAGTCATCCCAGAGGCGATCGGGCAACTGTCGAATCTGACACTGCTTGACCTCCGGAACAATCAGATTACAGTCATCCCAGAGGCGATCGGGCAATTGTCGAATCTGACACAGCTTGTCCTCTGGAACAATCAGATTACAGTCATCCCAGAAGCGATCGGGCAACTGTCGAATCTGACACGGCTTGACCTCAGTCACAATCAGATTACAGTCATCCCAGAGGCGCTCGGCAAACTCTCGAATCTCACACAGCTTGACCTCAGTTTCAATCAGATTGAAAAGATACCAGAATGCTTGGAAACACTGCCAAAACTTGAAAAACTCGACCTCCGCCGCAATCCCTTGCCCATTTCTCCAGAAGTCCTAGGGCCAGCCAACTGGAGGGAAGATCCCGGTACTCCCGAAGCCATTTTCAACTATCTCCAAAAACTCCGCAGTGGCGAAGTCCGCCCCCTCAACGAAGCCAAAGTCCTTCTCGTCGGGCAAGGTAGCGTCGGCAAAACCTCCCTGATTAACCGCCTCAGCCACAACAAATACAACCCCAACGAACCTCAAACCGACGGACTCAACATCACAGACTGGCAAATTACAGTCAATACCAAATCCGTCAAACTCAACGTTTGGGACTTCGGCGGACAAGAAATCTACCACGCCACCCACCAATTTTTCCTTACCAAACGCAGCCTCTACGTGCTGGTATGCAACTGCCGCATCAGCGAAGACGAAAACCGCCTCGAATACTGGTTGAAACTGATCGAAAGCTTCGGCGACGCATCCCCCGTGATCATAGTCGGCAACAAGTGCGACGAACAACCCCTGGATCTCAACCGCAAAGCATTGCGCGACAAATATCCCAACATCAAAGCCATTCTGGAAACTTCCTGCCAAAGTGGAAAGGGAATCGACGAACTCCGCAGCGCCATCAACAAGGAAATCTCCGAACTCAAAGAAGTTTACGATCTTTTGCCGCTAAGCTGGTTTCAAGTCAAGCAGAGTCTGGAAACCCTGAACAAAGACTTCATCAATATGAGTGAATACGCCAGTATCTGCTGCAAACAAAACATCTGGGAAGAAACCGACAAAACCCAATTGCTGGAACTGCTGCACAACCTGGGCATTGTCCTCAACTTCCGCGAACACCCCATCCTGCAATCTACCAATATCCTCAACCCTCACTGGGTGACGGAAGGAATCTATGCCCTCCTGTGCGACGAACATCTCAAAGTCGAAACTAAAGGCATTCTCACCTACGACGACCTCAGCCGCATCCTAGACTCACATAAATATCCCCGCCACCGTTACAACTGCCTGACTGAGTTGATGCAGGAATTTCAACTCTGCTTTCCCGTCAGCAATTGCCCCGCGCCGACTTTCCTCATCCCCGGCATCTTGCCGAAAGAACAACCGGAAAACACCAAACTCGAAGGCGAAACTCTGGAATTTCAATACCACTACGACATCCTCCCCGACAGCATTGTTTCGCGCTTCATTGTCCTGATGCACCACAAAATTCACGACAAAATCCACTGGCGGACTGGCGTAATGCTGGCCTACTGCGAAGGCGTTGATGTGTGCAACATCGCCCGGATCAAATCTGACCCGAAAGATCGAAAAATCTTTATAGCTGTTAGCGGGCGGGAATCGACGCGGCGTTCTTTTCTCACCATGATTCGCGATACGTTTAGCAAAATCCACAATTCTTTTGCGAATCTGGAAGTGAGTCAATGGGTTCCTGTTCCCGGACATCCCGATGCCGATCCGCTGGATTACGAGGAATTGCTGGGATTGGAGGATATGGGCGAGAATACTGTGCGCGTCGGTAAACTTAAGCTGAAACTGGATTTGCGGCAGTTGCTGGATGGCTATGATGCGATCGAAGTTCGGCGCAGAAAGCAAATGGGCGGCGAAGAAATGGAAAAATACGGAAGAGAATATAACGATCGTGTAGATGCTTCTAATTCTCAGCAAATTGTGTACAACGTTCACTTAGGTAATAACAAAATGACTCAAGATTCTCCCCAAAACAACAATAATTTTCAAGGCGCACAAATAGCCAACGCCGCTATCGCTAACGAAGTAAAAGATAACGCCCAACAAACACCCTCTGGCGGCATTCAAATCAATAACGCGAATACCGCTGAAATTCTACAACTGATTTCATCGATGCGCGAAACCGCCGCCCAGTTCCCCGAAGACATCCGCGAGGGCGTAATTATCGATATTGAAGATGTCGAAACGGAAGTCAAGAAACCGGAGAACAAATGGAATAAAACCAGGTTAAAAAAAAGCTTAACAGGTATTTTAGCGGCGGGTGCTGCGATCGGTGTTGGTGTCGCTGGCGTGACTGAATTTGCTAATAGTGCGATCGATGTCGCTCAAAAAGTTGGTGTCAAAATCGAGCTACCGTCAGGACGTTAAATTAGATCGATATCCCTGATTTCCTCGGTTTCTTGGCCCGATGCGTAAACCTCAGAAACCGGGTTTCTCTCAGTATTTCTCGTCACCCAACCAAAGACTCGTAGAAACCCGGTTTCTTGGCCCCGATGCGTAAACCTCGGTTTCTTGGCCCGATGCGTAAACCTCAGAAACCGGGTTTCTCTCTATATTTCTCGTCACCCAACCAAAGAATCGTAGAAACCCGGTTTCTGGGCCCCGATGGGTAGTTCTCTCCGGTCAATTACTGCGATCGCACTTATTGCCCGCGTTGTCTTCGGACATGATACGATCTAAAATTAAGGTAGATCGGGCGATCGCCCCCACAGCCAAAATCCCGGTATTGCCATGCGTAAAATTGTACTCTTCATTGCATCTAGTTTAGACGGTTACATCGCGCGATCGAATGGCGAGATTGACTGGCTGTATACAGACCAAAATTACGGTTATACTAAATTCTTAGATAGCATCGATACAGTCCTCATGGGTCGCAAAACCTACGAACAAGTTCTAACTTTTGGCGAGTATCCCTACCAAGAAAAAAAAAGTTATGTTTTTACCAAAAATCTAGATTTCGCAGCAACTTCTGATGTGGAAGTGGTAACACAATTAGAGATTTTTGTCAATGATTTGCGCTTGATTGAGGGCAAAAATATTTGGTTGGTGGGAGGCTCTCTGCTAATTCGCGATTTCCTGAACAACCATCTTGTAAACGAGCTAATTCTCTCGGTGCACCCGCTAATTTTGGGCGAGGGAATTCCTTTATTTACTAATCCCAATACTACAGCTTTGCAGCTAACTGGATGTCAGACTTACAGTTCGGGTATGGTTCAGCTATCCTATGATGTGGCGGCTTGAGGGCGCGCTCTGTTGTTAAGCGGATGATAAAATATTTTTGCTGCTGGTTGTTATTAATATCTGTTTTCTCAGTCGCGCTGCCGGCTGAGGCTTCTGTTTGCCGAAATTATCAAGGGCGCGAGATTTGTATTGTCGATATCAAACGCAGTGCGAAAAATTATTGGGAATACAGGGTGATTCTGAGTGTTGATGGAGTCAAACAGCCTCTGGAAGTTTACAATTGCCGCGATCGCACTACAGTTAAGCAAGATGGCACTGTTTTGGCGTTTGGACAAAACAACCCTGGTGAAATCGTCTGCCATTTTTTTAAGAAATAGCATATTCGGGACGGGCTAGAAGCCCATCCCACAAGAGTTGGAGACGGCGGTTGAAACCGCGTCTACACAAACGAAACCCGAGCTCAGAGGGGTTGAAGACGATGGTTAGAATTTGCCGTCAACTGCTGACACGCAGCGTTCGCAAATTAGCGGATGCTCGATCGACTCTCCGACATGAGTAGAATAGTTCCAGCATCGATCGCACTTATGGCCACCCACCTTAACAACACCAATCGCTAACTCTGGAGATTCGTAACTGTAGGGCAATCCTTCAATCACCACGTTCGATTCAACCAGTTCGACTTCTGATGTGATAAATAAGTACCGCAGTTCGTCTACGGCGTTGCTAGCCTTGGCAGAATCAGGTATCAAAGTGATGTTAGCCAGAATTTCCGACTGTTTATCGATCGCACTTAATGTCGCTTTCGGGATTTCAGGCGCTTTCACAATAGCCATTTCGGCGGTTGCTGTGGCCATAAGTGCGATCGGCTGTAACTCTACAAGCACCTTTTCGGGCACTTCCATCACAATCGGCTGTTTTTCCGGGAACACAATCGCCGCATCATTTCCAGCCACATCTAACCTCAGCAACTCAACTTGTGCTGCAATTTCTTGACGGTTTTCAGCAAACAACAAGTTACGGAAAACAAACCACAATGTGAATAGGAAACCGATCACTTCAAACAGTTCACCCAACATCGGAACCTGATTAATCGTATCCAAAACCGCCATTGTTATTCTACCAGTCAGCAACACAGAACCTAACAGCCCAAGTGTGACGATCGCCTTTTGGTATTCTGTGAAAAAATTGCCCATATACTCAGGCAAATCAGTCAAAAACTGGGCGCTTTCATCTAACAATTGCTGCCATTCCGCAGCCGACGGTTCAGCAACCGCCGTATACTCGACTACCTCAGAAGATTGAGCGCCCTTTTCGACAGTTTCCACAGCATCAATTGTCTTTACTGTCAATACTTTTGCAACACTTGCCGCCTGTGCTTCCTGTTGATCTTGTATTGCTTTTACCTTCTCCTCTGCGGCTAACTGAATTGCTGAATTTTGCGATCGCACATAATCCATCAATCCTTCGCTGCTAGGATTCAAACCTTGCAATTGCGCTCTTTTATCGACATCAGGAACATACAATAAAACCTTAGCTTCCAAAGAAGAACCGATCGCCTTTTCAGTCCTCGCCTGTTCCAAAACCTTATTAACTTCCCCGCGTACTTGTCGCAAATACTGCCAGCGAGTAGCCAATTCAGGATTATGCCATTTCGCATCAAGTTGCACCCAACCAGCCTCAAACACTGACTTGTAAGGAGTTGGATAGGGGAGATACTGCCAAATATCCTCAGCCATGTGACATAACACAGGTGCGATCGCCCGTGCCAAATTCTCAACTGCGATCGCAATTACCGTTTGACAACTGCGACGGCGCAGTGAATCTGTCGAACTGATGTAAAGTCGATCCTTGGCAATATCCAAGTAAAAATTAGATAAATCCACCGTGCAGAAATTCTGGACAGTTTGGAAGAATCGCGAAAATTGGAAGCTTTCAAAAGCATCTTGAACTTCCGCAAAAACTTCGCCCATTCTGTGCAGCATATAGCGATCGAGTTCCGGCAAATCCTCGTAAGCAACAGCATCTTTTGCCGGATCGAAATCGTGCAAATTCCCCAGCAAAAACTTAGCTGTATTGCGAATTTTGCGGTAAAGATCCGATTGCTGTTTGAGAATATTTTTGCCCAAAGGCACGTCGGCGGAATAGTCTACCGAAGATACCCACAGCCGCAAAACATCAGCGCCATATTCCTTAATTACTAAGGCCGGATCGACGACATTACCTTCAGATTTACTCATCTTCCGGCCTTTTTCATCGAGCACAAAACCGTGAGTCAAAACTGTTTTGTAAGGAGCAACGCCGTTAGTTGCTACACTGGTTAGCAAGCTCGATTGAAACCAGCCGCGATGTTGGTCTGAACCTTCCAAATAGATATCAGCAGGATAGTTTAATTCCGATCGCCCTTTTGCAACTGCGGCCCAGGAAGAACCGGAATCAAACCACACATCCATCGTGTCTGTACCCTTACGGTAAGTGCGGCCGTCATTGCGGTAAGATTCCGGCAGCAATTCGGCGATCGACATTTCCCACCAAGCATCCGAACCTTTGTCTGCAAAAATAGCTTGGACGTGGGCGATTGTCTCCGCATTCAACAGCGGTTCGTTCGTTTCTTCGTCGTAAAACACCGGAATCGGCACGCCCCAAGTCCGCTGACGAGAAATACACCAATCCGATCGATCGCTAACCATTGCAGTGATCCGATTTTCCCCTTGCGCGGGAATCCAATTCACACTAGAAATGGCCTTTAACGCTTCATCTCGGAACCCTGCAACCGACGCAAACCACTGTTCCGTCGCCCGAAAAATTGTCGGCTTTTTAGTGCGCCAATCGTAAGGATAGGAGTGAGGATAAGCTTCCTCTTTGATCAAACAATTTGCTTCGGCAAGGGCATCAATGACTGCGCCATTGCCATTTCCGAGGACATTTAGACCTGCGAAGACTCCAGCTTCGGCTGTGAAATTTCCGCTTTCATCAACGGGCGTTAAAACTGGTAAACCGCAGCGTTTCCCAACGATAAAATCTTCTTGTCCGTGGCCCGGCGCGGTGTGCACCAATCCGGTTCCTGAGTCAGCGGTAATGTAGTCGCCGCCGGCAACAATTGGGCTTTCGCGATCGAACAACGGATGTTTGTAGATGGAACCTTCTAAATCTTTACCTTTGAAGGTGGCCAGGATTTTTAATTCCGTGTTCAAAGTTGCCGACAGTCGATCGACCGCATCGACAGCAACTAAGATAAATTGTTGGGCGATGTGGGAATTTGCCGGCGGTTCCACCACCGCATAAGTCAGTTCGGGATTAACTGCGATCGCCAAGTTAGCCGGAATTGTCCAAGGGGTAGTCGTCCAAATCGCCGCCCAGAGGCTCGGCATATAGCGCTTGAGCTTCGTTTGCAAAGCTTTTGACAACTTTCTGACATGAAAGCCGACGTAGATGCTGCGCGAGACGTGGCCTTCGGGATATTCCAATTCAGCTTCGGCGAGGGCTGTTTTCGAGCTCGGACTCCAGTGCACGGGTTTGAAGCCGCGGTAGATGTAGCCTTTGAGCACCATTTCACCGAAAACGCCAATTTGAGCCGCTTCGTATTCGGGTTTCATGGTTAAATACGGGTGTTCCCAGTCGCCCCAAACGCCGTAGCGCTGGAAGGATGTGCGCTGCTGGGCCATTGTTTCCTGGGCGAAGGCGGCGGCTTTGCGGCGGAGATCGATCGGGGTAAGATTTAGCCGATCGTCCGATTTCATGTTCTGCAATACTTTAAGTTCGATCGGCAATCCGTGACAATCCCAACCGGGTACGTAGCGAACTTTTTTGCCGCGCAGCATTTGGTAGCGGTTGATGAAATCTTTGAGGATTTTGTTGAGGGCGTGGCCGATGTGGAGTTGTCCGTTGGCGTAGGGGGGCCCGTCGTGGAGGATGAACAAATCGCCTGGGTTATCGTGGGAAAGGCGATCGTAGATTTCTTGATCTGCCCAAAATTGTTGCAATTCTGGTTCCCGTTTGACGGCGTTGGCGCGCATATCAAACTTGGTTTTGGGCAAATTTACGGTGTCTTTGTAGGATTTTGCTTCCATTTTTGAGTAAACCTTTATGTAGTTAGCTGTTAGTAGAAGGAAGGAAGAAGGAAGAAGGAAGAAGGAAGAAGGAAGAAGGAAGAAAAATGCTTATACAGCAAGTTTTTTAGCCCTCAATATCTTAAGTTTAGTTAAGTGGACTTACTTATCAAGTCGGGTTAAATAATCATAATTAAGTTTGTAGTGAGGAATTTAGTCCTCTCTCGTCCTTGAAGGGCTGACAACCAGATATTCCAGTATAAGCGATCGACTGCACATTATAGCAGTGGACAGTTGACATTGGACAGTTGACAGTTAAGTGTGGGACTCAAACCCTTGATCTGTAACGGGTCTAGTTTTTATTTGTGGGTTATTTACGTCCGTGCCCGATGTGGAGGTTGCTATACATTTTAGTCGATCGGGCGATCGGCTATTCGCTCAACCAACTGAACATTTGACCGACGGTGAGACTGAAGGATTCAGCAAAGGTGGGGACGGGGACGATCGCGCCCGGTTGTTCAAACAGTGTTATGGTGCGATCGGCACGGGTAGCCACAAACCTTGACTACTCGTTACTTTCGCTCTGCGAAAGTAACGCAGATCCGGAGGCGAGGCCTCCATTTTCGCAGGCGAGGCTCTTCAAGAGTGACATGGGTTTCCTTTCGCCAAGAGCCTGGGAACCAGTTATTGAAAATGATTTAGGATTGCTATATTCTGATTTCTATATGGAGCTACGTTAACTAATTTTTGTAAGTCCGATCTAAAAATATAGTGATTAGAATTATTACTGCCACCTCCATCACATTTAATCAAAATCGAATGTGCTTGAGTGTAGAGAGAGATTCCATAATTTTCCCGCCATGATTTAATCGATTAACAAGCATAAATTACGGCGATTGGAAATCGCGTCTACACAGACAAAACCCGGATGGTGCGCGGGTTGAAGAGATAAAACATTTTTAGTCCGCGGAGGCGGACATCGTTTGTATAGCCGCGAATTCTATTCGCCGGGATTCTTGCCAAAAGAGAGATGCTACTCTAAAATAGTTATGATGACAGTTTAAAAAACTTAGAGATTAATATGAAAGATAAATTTAATTTTCACAACTGCGGTAATGATGATGCTTTATCTTTCGGTAACGCAATGCTTAAAGTAGAAAAACTTAAGGAAGCAGTAAATGGAGTTTTGCCTGAATATGGCTTAGGAGAGGCACTAGATAGTTGCTTAAAGCGACAGAAGCTATATATCGATGTAGGTTTAGCTACTGGCCAAGGACATTTTTTATATGAGAACTGGTTTGGTCAAGGTATAGATTGTGAAATTCTCAGAGTGGGTACTCAGGGTTGGAACAAAGGAAAAATTAAGATCAAACTCAATGTCACCATAGAATTTTGTCCCGACGAACCAGAAGTCGAAGAAACACCAGAAAACAACGAGTCAGAAACTAGCCAACCAGAATCTCCCCTCGATGATTTGCGCCGCCAACTTCTCAATCACGAAAATTCACCCAGCTAATCCATCAAACATCCGCGGTTAAAATACATCATGACTAAAACCCCCAGAATTCGCATTCCCCCAGAAGTCCGAAAATACGTATTCGATCGCAATAAATACCAGTGCCAAAGCTGCGGCCAAACCAAACTAGAAGCAGAACTGACGATCGATCATATCATCCCCCTAGGGCGCGGTGGCAGCAACGACATCAGCAACCTGCAAACCCTCTGCCGCACCTGCAACCAAAGGAAAACCGACAAACTAGACCCGCGCTTTAAGCGACACTTTGACCTGTGATATTGAGTATAATAAGTTTGACCGTTTGAGAGAGAAATTGCACTCTGCCATGCGATCGCACTTTTAACTCCTAGCTAGGATAACTGCAATGCTCACAAAAACAGTTGACATACAAGAAGCACAAACAAACTTAAAAGAGTTATTATCTCTAGCACTTAAAGGCATAGAAGTTGTGCTCACAGAAGGCGGCATTCCCCTTGTAGGCTTAGCGCCCATTGCATCCCCAGCTAAGCCGCGCACAGCAGGATTGCACGCTGGAACAATCTGGACAAGTGAGGATTTTGATGAGCCGTTATCTGATGAATTATGGACTGATAATCTATGAAATTACTCCTGGATACTCATACCAAATCCTGTTTAAATACTCCCTCTATTCTTCAGTCCGCGGAGGCGGACATCGTTTGTATAGCCGCGAATTCTATTCGCCGGGGATATTTGCCAAATATCCGGTCAAAATTGACTGGTAAAACTTACCATCGATAATACCGATAAGGATCGTCCCCATTCTCAAAATCCGTCTTGTAATCCGAGTGATAAAACTCCTGACTAGAACCGTTAAACACAGCACCATCAGCCTTAAAACTCGCCCCCAAATTAGCCAAAATCTGAGCATTAGCCCTGGTTTGTCGCCAGCGAGTAAAACGCAAATAAGTCTTAGCATCAGCATTCAAACTATCCGAGTCAATCTGAGAGAAAATCGCCACGCCCTTACCTACAGCAACCCGACTTAACAAACCGTCAGCACCGATTTCTCCCCCAGACTTAATCAACCAAGTATCATAAAAAGAGCGCGATCGCAAATCCGAACCGCTAAGCCCCTTCACCTCATCCCAACCCGGAACCGCCAGCGAACCCCCAAAATCCTTCGCCTGCTGCAAACCCACGCCCAAACCAGCGACAGGCACTTGACGCGGCAAGAAAAACGCCTTCCCGCCAGCATTCAAATAACCGCGTAATTCTGCATCTTTCAGATTCGCTTCTGCACCCACAATCGCCAAACCAACATCCTGAGAAAGCCCATTAGCCCGCTGATACATTACCCCCAAACTGTCCAACTTCTTGGCATCCTTTTCTCCCCCAATTAAAACCACTTTATCCGGCTTTCCAAGTACCGGAGAATTCATCCCGTAACTCACAACTTGTTGCACTAACTGCGCCGCCCCACCATCTACAGAATAATGGTCTTCCACATCCAACTCGTTTAAAATCAGTCGCCCTTTTCCATAATCCAATTCCATCAGTGGCGAATAAGCCAAATCAAACTCAGATTCCAAAATTGGCCGCCAACCGCTACGATGTGGCTTCTCCATTGAAGCGCTGCTGACAGCGCCGCGATTTCCCCAATGCCAGCCGTACCAAGGCATATTTGCCGGACTCAATCTTGACCCAGTTTGAGTTGTATCTGGATAAGCTTCAAGCAGCGTGCTTTCTCCCATCCAATCGCGCAAATCTTCACCGTCTAAACTGCTAATTGCTGCATGGTTATTCTCAACTGGATACGCGCGGCGGCTGACGTGTTCGGCAACCCGCAAACCCATGTTTTTTAGCCATTCCCGGCGCTGAGCAAACACCATTGCTTTGCCACCGTTTCGCACGAAAGTTTCTAAATTTCCTGGCAAATTTTGCCCGCTAGAAAAGGCTTCCCGACCGATAATTAGTAGCGATGAAACTTGCGAACCGTTCCACGGCACAAGCTGATAACCTAACTGCTTTAACATTGCCGATGTTTTGCCCACAGGATCGAAGATTGTCAGCGCATCCTTGACTTTGGTTTGATTGGCAAAAACCCGGAAAGGAAATGTATCAGAATGCGGGCGATCGCCAATTCGTGCAGTCAAGCGAATTTCGCCGTCAGCCTTGCTAGAAATTGTATTTGGTAATTTCACGTCAATTGGCAGAAATAGCGTGCCTGCTGTCTCAATTTTTCCCTTCTTTTCGCCAGTTGCTACCTCTTCTCCCCCGACCATAACTCGCCAATTGAGTGCAAAATCCTGCTGCGCTCTAGTATCGTTAATTAATACTATTTGCTTGGCCAATTTTCCGCCTGCAAAAAAGCTATGATCTTTGGCAGCAAAAGCCTGATTAGCACCAGCAATCCAAGCCAAAGTCGGGCCGTTATTATTCATAATTGCCTCCCCTGCCGGATAAATATTGTAAGCTTCGGGCTGCAAATGATGCATCAGATTATTCGACACTTGCTTCAAATAAACGCCCCGGCGACCCGATTGAAATGCTCCAAGATCCACCTTAGTTCTGCCAGCATCCGAAACCTCCCAACCGTGTCCTTGCTGCCAAGGAATCATCCCCCCAGACATTCCAAAAGTCCGCCAAGTCCGCCAAGTATTTGTACTGAATAACTGCTGCAACTTTTGAAAAGCAGGTGCAAAATCTAAATCCTTGCTGTTATGCCAGCTTTTATACTGCATATCCTTGACAAATTGCTCGCGAATTTTACCTTTATAAGTGGGATTTTCTAACTGATAAGCTTCTTTCCCCAAGTAAATTGCTGCAAATTCAGTCATCAAAGGCTCGCTAACAATCACTTTATCAAAACCTTGGCGGTTTCGCATCATTGTCGCGTGCAGAGGCGTGCCAAATTCTACCACCATGTAGGGCATTTCTCCGGTTTTGCTCCATTCGGAAATCCACTCTTCCCTCTCTTGCAATGGCATCACATTTAAATAAGAATTCAGCGAATAAACATCGCCGAAAGTGCCGCCTTGATGTACCATTACAGGTCTGGTTGGGTCTACCAATTTCATAGCAGCAAAAGCCTCGTTCCCCAAGGGGGTTTTGGCGCGCATCCGCTGGTCTTCTGTGGGGCCGAGAGTTCCTTCTATTTTTTTCTTGCCGATGCGGCGGGGATTTTGATCGTCACCGCTGCCGAAATAATTGGGACTTGTCGCCCACATTAATACTGAGGGATGATTGCGGTAGCGGCGCATTTCTGCTGCCATTCGCCCTTTCCAGCGATCGATTATTTGGCGGTTATTCCACTGTTCGCTCCAAGCTATGGGAGTAATATCTAACGCGGGAGCCATAATTGGAAAACCTTTGAGGTCTGCGCGTTCGGAAAATAGTTCTCGAAAGTGCCATCTACCCCGTTCGTCGTGATTCCAAGGCCAGATTTCTGCTATATTGAAACCGGCTTTTACATAGGCGTCTATTAAACTATCTGAAACTTCTAATGTGCCGCCTTCCCAAGTATCGGAATGTAAGGTGGGACGCAGGCGAAACTCGGTGCCATTTAAGAAAAACTTGCGCCCTTCTACCCAAAATTCGCGGAATCCGAAGGGTTGGTGATATTGCGTTTTGACGCCGCTGCCTGTTACTTCTAATTGCAGGGTGTAGAGGTTGGGTTGGCCGGCATCCCAAAGGCGGGGATTTTGCCAATCCCACTGGACTTGTACGGTTTGAATTGGTTTGGCTTGAACGCTGGCTGTTCCGATAAATTTTTGTTCAACTTTGCCTTTCTCGTCGAACATTTGGGCGATTAGTTGAACTTGACCGTTTTGGGTAATGTCTTTGAGTTCGACATCTAATTTAACTTGTTTCTTTCTGGTGGAAGTTTGGACGAATACGTCGCTAATTAGGGGGCCTTGGGGAACGCTAAAAATCCTGACTTCGCCGATGAGTCCGCGCGATTGCAAATTGGATTTTGTTGTATAAATTTCTGTGGGACTCATGATCACGGCTTTGTCTTTTTCGTCGGAGACTGCCGCGACTAAAATAGATATGGTATTTTGACCTGATTTGGCTACTTTTGTAATTTCAACAGTACCGTAAGGCGATTCGATTTGGCCGCAGTTAATGCCGTTAACAAAGATGATTGCATCGGTGCTGACTCTGGCTAAGTCGATAAAAATTCGGCGGTTTTGACCGTCGCCTGGGAGGTCTATATTTTTCTGATACCAAGCTTTTGATAGTTGTTTGCTGTTGAAATTTTCCCACTCTTTGCCGGTGCCGCGAGTGATGATTCCGGGTATGAATTCGTTTTTTTCTTCTTGCCAGTCTCCGGGTACTTGGATGGAGCCCCAACTTGGGGAGGCGGGGGGACTTTGGGGGTTGCCAATGGCGGGGACAAATTGCCAGGTGCCGTTGAGATAGATTTGGTCGCGCTTGTTGTCGATCGCACTGGCGGTAGCTGGGGTAAGATTGGGAAAGCCGATCGACATTACTGAGTTGTTGACCGAGTTGGGATTTTGCAGCGCGTAACCGATGAATCCGAAGACGATGGCGGCTGCGAAAAATAATCCGATAATTTTTGCCAGCTTGTGATTCACGGTAAGTTCCTCCCAGAAATCAACTTATCCAGTTTGTCGATTCATTTATCATAAGCTGCTGCGCGTATAAATTGTTTGGCTTCGACGAATGGAGAGAGGGGAGAGTGGGAGAGTGGGAGAGTGGGAGAGTGGGAGATGGGGAGAGTGGGAGATGGGGAGAGTGGGAGAGTGGGAGAGGGGGAGATGGGGAGATGGGGAGATGGGGAGATGGGGAGAGTGGGAGATGGGGAGAGTGGGAGCATTTTTCTTATTCCCTCTGACTGACAACTAACAACTGACAACTAACAACTGACAACTATCAACTGTCAACTGTCAACTGACTTCGGCAAATCTGTCTCTGGGAAGATGGCACGACCCCTACAAATGTGGTCATGTATAGGAAAAAGACATAATTAGTTTTAACAATATTGTTTCATCGGTACCAGAACTCGTGCGATCGCGCCATCGCTACAGGTCAACAAAAATGAGTCGGTTTCAGGTCTTGCCCTTACCCATTAAATCTTACAGCATTGCTACATTTAGCGCCGCCACGGCTTTACTGCTGACAAGTCTGTTACTGTTTTCCTTCCAGGCAACTCCTGCAATTTTACTTTTTGCCGCTGCAATGGTTAGCGCTTGGTATTTTAGCTTAAAGTCCGCAGAACAAGAACTAGAAATAGAACGCCAGATTATTTCAAAAGTAATTGACACGACGGCTTGCTTAATTGTAGTTCTCGACAGCCAAGGACGGATTGTCCGCTTTAACCAAGCTTGCGAAAAAACCACAGGCTACTCAGCAGCAGAAGTTGTGGATAAATATGTTTGGGATCTCTTCTTGATTCCCGAAGAAATAGAGCCAGTACAAACAGTTTTTGCTAAACTTAACACCGCAGAATTTTACAGCGAATATCAAAACTATTGGCGTACTAAGAATGGCGGCAAGCGCTTCATTTCTTGGTCGAATACAGTGATGGTCGATGGCGAGGGTGTGGTAGAATATGTGATAACAAGTGGCATTGATATTACCGATCGCAAATCAGCAGAACTAGCCCTAGCTTTAGCTTACTCTGAGCTAGAAAACCGTGTTAAACAGCGCACGGCAGAACTGACAGTCGCTAAAGAAGCGCTGCAAGCTCAAGAAGAACGATTTCGCTGTTTAAGTTCCTGTTCGCCGATGGGGATTTTTATGGCGGATTTCCAGGGGCGCTACACCTATGCAAACCCGCGCTGTCAGGCAATTTTGGGCTTGAGTTTGGCAGAAATTTTAGGAGAAGGTTGGGAGAATTGCATTCACCCGGAAGACCGATCGCGCGTATTGAGCCAATGGCAGGATTATACTCAAGAAGCTGGGGAATATGCGATCGAGTATCGCCTGCAAATATCAGAGGGGATTGTGCGCTGGATTCACGTTGGTTCCGCGCCGATGTTCTCCGACTGTGGCGAACTCATCGGACACGTGGGCACGGTGCGAGATGTCACCGAAAGAAAAAAAACGCAAGCAGCTTTGTCAAGCAGCGAACAGCAACTGAGAACGCTGCTAGAAAATACGCCAGATGCGATTATCCGCATTGACAAAGAACTGCGTTATATTTATGTCAATCAAGCAGTTGCCAGAAGCCAAGGAAAACCAGTTTCATTCTTCCTCGGCAAAACCAATCAAGACCTAGGAATGCTGCCAGAACTCTGCCAAATGTGGGATGAAACCCTGCACCAAGTATTAGGAACAGGTAGAGAAAAAATCATCGAATTTCAGGGGCACTCAACCGACGGTCTCAGAACATATCAATCTCGCGTTGTTCCAGAATTTGACAAAGACGGCGTACCAGAATCGGCGTTAATTGTTGCCCGCGACATCACAGAACTCAAACTTGCCGAAACTCAAAGATTGCAGTTGACAATCGAACAAGCAGCTAGGGAAAAAGCGGAAATTGAACAGCGGCGATCGGGATTTTTAGCAGAAGTTAGCAAAATGCTGGCTGCGGCGTTTGACGGGGAAACAGTGCTGCAAAATGTCGCTGAATTAGCCGTTAATTCGATCGCAGACGGGTGTTGCATTCATTTGACCGAAACTGACTCAAAAGTGCGCCAAGTCGCTGTGGCTCACGTAGAACCCTCTACGGTTGATACTCTGAATAACTTGAGAATCCGCAGCCAGATCGCCTCCGATGCTGTTAACGGCTATCCGCTGGTAATTCGCAGCGGCAAATCCGAGCTAATTGCCGAAGTGGATGCAGAGATTTTAGCAGCAGCAGCCGACAATGCAGCAGAAATGGAAAGATTGCGATCGCTCAATATCGGATCTCACGCTTGCGTACCGCTGAAAGCGCGCGGGCGGGTAATGGGTGCGATTAGTTGCTTTACCTCGAAGTTTGGCCGCCGCTACAGTGCAGCAGACATGGCAATGCTAGAAGATTTAGCATACCGCGTGGCGATCGCCCTAGACAACGCCAGACTTTATACAGAAGCACAACAAGCACTATCTCAAACATCGGAATCCTTCGCCTTAATTGACGCGCTGTTAGAAGCATCTCCCCTAGCGATTTGCTTTCTCGATCGCGAAATGCGCTTCATCCATATCAATCACGTCTTAGCAGAACTCCAGGGTTTGTCCGCCGAAGAGCATCTCGGTCAAGATTTCCGCCAATTGTTGCCAGAATCAGCAGCCAAATTTGCACCGATAATTCAGCAAGTTCTAGAAACCGGTCAACCTATTTTAAATGTAGAAGTTAGCGACGAACTTCCGGGAAAAGCGGGAGATTTTGGCTACTGGCTAGCCAACTATTACCCAGTGAAAAATGAAAGGGGAGAAATCATCGGTGCCGGCATAATTCTCGCAGATATTACCGCCGCCAAACAAACAGAATTAGCTTTGCGGAAAAGCGAAACGCGGTTCCGCAGCGTGGTTGAATCTAATATGATCGGTATCGGTTTCTGGGATGTGGACGGCGAAATTACGGAAGCTAACGACGCGCTGCTGGAAATGATTGGATATACTAGGAAAGACTTAGTTTCTGGACAGATTCGCTGGGTCGATATCACGCCGCCGGAATACGCAGAACTCGATCGCAGCGCCCTCGCCCAAATCGCAGCATCAGGAAGTTGCGCGCCCTATGAAAAAGAATTCATCCGCAAAGACGGCACACGCTTTCCAATTTTAGCCGGCGCCGGAAACTTGCAAGGATTCACAGACAAAGGATCGTTCTTTGTACTCGATATCACCGATCGCAAACAAGCCCAAAACCAACTCCGAGAAAACGAAATTCGCATTCGCAACCAACTAGCAGAACTCGACTTAGTTTACAACACCACACCAGTTGGGCTCTCCTTTGTCGATACCAATTTGCGCTACATCCGCATGAACGAATGCCTCGCTCAGATCAACGGCAGATCGATCGCAGATCACATCGGGCACACCGTCAGAGAAGCGATACCAGAACTTGCCGATATGGTAGAGCCGATTTACCTGCAAGTGCTGGCAACGCAAACCCCCGTGCTCGACTTGGAAATGAAGGCTGCAACCCTTCAACAGCCGGGAGTTGTCCGGGATTGGCAAGTCAGCTTTTACCCCGTGATCGATGAATCGGGAACGCTGTTGGGAGTCAGCACTGTGGTTGCCGAAATTACTGATCGCAATCAAGCAAAACGGTTGGTGCAGCAAAGCGAAGCCATATTCCGGCGACTGTTTGAGTCCAATATTTTCGGAGTCGCGATCGGCGATTTGACCGGCCGCATCGCCTACGCCAACGACTCCCTGCTAAAAATGGTCGGCTACACCCGCTCAGACGTGCTCTCCGGTATCATGCGGTGGGACAGGATGACCCCCCCCGAATACCTGCACCTCGACGCCAGGGCGGCGCAAGAACTCCGGGCTAAGGGAGTTGCAACTCCTTTTAAGAAAGAGTACATCCGCAAAGATGGCAGCCGCGTCCCGATTTTGATGGGCGCGACGACTTTGTGCCCCGACAAGGGCGAACCAGAGACGATCGTCGCCTTCTACATCGACTTGACCGAAATCTCGCGGGTGGAAGCAGAACTCAAAAACAATCAACAACGGCTGCAAATCGCTCAGCAAGCAGGCAAAATCGGAACTTTTGAATGGAACGTCCAAACGGGCGAACTCGCTTGTACGCCGGAGTTAGAGGCATTGTACGGGCTGCCGATCGGCGGTTTCGACAGCAGCTATCAAAATTTGCTGGCAATGGTGCATCCAGACGATCGCACTTTCACCCAACAGCAGGTGCAGGCAACCGCAGCTTCCGGGGAGGAATTAAACATTGAGTTCCGCATCTGCCGGCCCGACAACAGCGTGGGCTGGATTGCTTGCAGGGCTAAGGTGTTTCAGGACGATCGCGGTTTACCTCTGCGGATGATCGGGGTGAACGTCGATATCAGCGATCGCAAACAAGCAGAGGAAGCGCGATCGCAAATCAATCAAACTTTGGAAGCTTTGATTCAGGCTTGTCCCCTAGCAATTAGCGTTTTCAGTGCCGACGACGGGATTGTGAAAATGTGGAACCCAGCCGCCGAGAGGATTTTTGGCTGGTCAGAATCAGAGGTGGTAGGTGAATTTTTGCCCAGCATTCCCCCAGACAAACGGGAGGAATTCACGGCGAAGTTGAAAAGAATTCGCGCCGGACACGGGCTCGCCGGAGTGGAAACCCACCGCCAAAGGAAAGACGGCAGATCGATCGACATCGGTTTGTGGGCAACTCCAGTCCGCGACGGCAAGGGTAACATTAACTGTATGTCGATCGTCGCCGACATCAGCGATCGCAAGCAAGTAGAGGCAGAACTCGCTCAGTTGCTCGATCGCGAACAAGCCGCGCGGGCCGAAGCAGAAGCCATCAACCGCCAGAAAGACGAGTTTCTCGCCACTCTTTCCCACGAACTGCGGACGCCTTTAAATGCGATTCTGGGCTGGGCCCAGATACTTCGCAGAGGCGGGTACACCCCAGCAACTTTAAAGAGCGCCCTCGAAGCGATCGAGCGTCAGTCACGGGTGCAGGCGCAGCTAGTGGAAGATTTGCTCGATGTTTCCCGGATTATTCAAGGCAAGCTGGCTCTGAAACCCGGCTGGTTCATGATCAGAAAGACGATCGAAGTTGCTCTGAATTCAGTCATTTTCACAGCCCAGGCTAAGTCTGTGACTGTTTCCTCGGAATTTGACCCCGCAGTCAGTTTGATGTGGGGCGATGCCCAGAGGTTGCAGCAGGTAGTCTCGAATTTGCTGACTAACGCCGTCAAGTTTACGCCTTCTGGCGGAACTGTAGCAGTGCGCTTGTCTGCGGTAGCTGTGGCTAATTCCTCATCACCTAATTACGTGCAAATTACTGTTAGCGATACCGGCAAGGGCATTTCTGCTGAGTTTCTGCCCTACGTATTCGATCGCTTCCGACAAGCAGATGGCTCGATTACTCGGGCTGACAGCGGTTTGGGGCTGGGATTGGCGATCGTCCGGCACTTGGTGGAACTCCACGGCGGCACTGTACGCGCCGAAAGTCCGGGTAAAGACAAGGGTGCGACATTCACGGTAATGCTGCCCCTGAAACAGCGTCGCAGTAAGCAGCCACAGTTGAGAGAGGACAGCAAAGCCGCTCAAATTCCTCCGGGTATTTTGGCTGGTTTAAAGGTGTTGGTAGTTGATGACGAACCCGACAACCGCGAGTTTTTGGTGGTGGCGCTGCAACAGTTGGGGGCGAGTGCGACTGCTGCTGCTTCGGCTGCTGAGGCGATCAACATTTTACAGCAGTCGCCGCCAGATATTTTAGTCAGCGATATCGGGATGCCGGTTGAGGATGGCTACTCGCTGATCCGCAAAGTGCGATCGTCCGAATCTGACAAAATCAAGCGCTTGCCGGCTGTGGCGCTAACAGCTTATGCTAGCCAACAAGACCGCGATCGAGCGATCGCCGCTGGTTACAACGAACACTTAGCAAAGCCGATCGATCCTGCTCGATTCGCCGCCGTCTTAGCTCAGTTAAATGTGCCAAGGTAGGGGTAAAAAACTCATAACAATCAGCCTCCACTAGGGCAATTCCTTTACCGCTATGCCCATTAATCCCCTCAACCGCCCAGCAGCAAAACTTTTCCGCAAGCTTCCCCTGCGAACAGTTTTGATTGTTCCGTTTGTTTTGCTAACAGTCAGCGCCGTCGGCGTCGTAGGCTTTCTTTCTTTTAAAAGTGGTCAAAAAGCCGTCGAGGAGGTGGCGCAGCAGCTAATGCAGCAAGTAGGAGAGCGAATTGCCGATCGCCTCACCAATGATTCTGGGCCGTCCAAAATTAGCACTTTTCTCGATCGGCTGCACTTCTCTAAATCTGGACAAACTTTCATCATGGATCGATCGGGCAATTTGGTTGCCACATCCACCCTAGAAACGCCTTTTGTCAAGCAAGGAAAACAGCAACCGATGCCATTGCGGCGCATCAACAGCCAGGATGTCCGCACCCGATATATTGCTCAGCAACTCGCCAACAAATTTGGCAATTTGGGCACCCTACAAACAGCCCAGCAATTGACTTTGACGATCGAGGGATCTCCGCAATTTCTCCGCGTCACTCCCTATCGAGATGCCCGTGGCTTGGATTGGTTGATTGTGGTGGTGGTGCCAGAGTCGGATTTCATGGCTCCCATTCAAGCGAATACGCGCAATACATTGTGGTTGTGCGCGGGTACGCTGGCGATCGGGAGTGCGATCGGATTTTTGACTTCCCGTTGGGTAACAAAACCCATTTTGCGCTTGAATACCGCCGCCAAAAATGTAGCAAAAGGCGAATGGGATCAACCTTTAGAAATTAGACGCTGCGATGAAGTCGGAGAACTCACCAATTCCTTCAATCTAATGGCAGCGCAACTGCAAAAGGCTTTTGCAGAACAAAAATCTTTAACTGAAGCTTTAGCGCAGAGTGAGAGCCAACTCAAGCAATTTATCGAAGCCGTACCCGCAGGGATATCTATCCACGATACATCGGGTAAAGTCATCTACTTAAACCAAACTGCCAAGCGTTTGCTCGGCGTAGAAAATATCCCCGAAGCGACTTTACAAGAAATGGTAGAAGTTTATCAAATCTACCGCCAAAATCAGCCGTATCCAACAGAAGAACTGCCCGCCTTCCGAGCGCTGCGGGCCGAAACGGTGCTCGTTGACGATTTAGAACTGCATCGAAATGGGGAAATTATTCCTCTTGAGGTGCGCGCCACACCAATTTTTGACGCAGGCGGAAACATTATTTATGCCGTCAATGCTTTTGCTGACATCTCAGGCCGGAAACAATCAGAAAAAATCTTAACTAACTACAATCGCACTTTAGAAACCGAAGTTGGTACCACCGCCTTAGCTCGTGCTAATGAACTATTACAGGATGAAATTGCCGATCGCCAATTGCTCGAAGAAAAGTTTTACAGTTCTACCGAGCAAATTCTAAAAATATTCGAGTCGATCGCAGATATTATCTTAATTTTAGAGCCCACAGAAAAAACCATCCAAATCATACCCACCAAGGGAATTTTTCAAGACAACTATCACACGAGTCAGATCGACTCCATCATCCAACAATTTTTCCAAGACGAAAGCGAGGAGATTTATTTCGATCGAGTTCGAGAGGCATTAGCAACCCAACAAACTATTAATTTTGATTACAGTCTGCAAATTAATAACCAAGAAGTTTGGTTTGCTGCTAAAATTTCGCCATTGTCCGATCGCTCTGCGGTTTGGGTAGCCCGTGATATTAGCGATCGCCAGTTAGCCGAAGCCCGACTGCTGGAAGCCCAAAAAATTGCCCATATTGGTAGTTGGGAATACGATATAGCCCAAGCCACAAGCACTTGGAGTCAAGAACTCTATCGTATGTTCGAGCTCGATCCGACTCAAAAACCGCTAGCAACCCCAGAATTAGTCGAGCGTTTTCATCCCGAAGATCGATCGCCCTATCTGACAATGCTTGAAGAGCGATCGATCCACAAAAAAAGCTTTGAACTCGATCTGCGGCTGATCCGCAGAGATGGCTCGCTCACTTACATGGAAGTCCGAGGGAAACCAGTTTTTGATCAAACAGGGCAGTTGATCCGTTGGTTCGGCACTGTCTTGGATATTAGCGCTCACAAACAAGCCGAGGCAGCTTTGCGAGAAAGCGCCCAGCGGGAACAAGCGATCGGGCGATCGATCGATCGCATCCGTCAGTCCTTAGATATTGACACAATCTTCCAAACCACAACCTCTGAGCTGCGAGAAACCCTAAAATGCGATCGAGTCGCCATCTATCGTTTTAATCCAGATTGGAGCGGCGAATTTGTTGCCGAGTCAATGGCGGAAGGCTGGACATCTCTGATCCAAAAACAATCGAACGATTCTGATTGGTCAAACAATCTTGTCGAAGACTCTAACTGTACAGTAAAAACGCTCCAAACCTACAGAGAACCAGTGCGAGATACCTATCTACAAAGAAATCAAGGCGGTATGTACAATCGAGGCGTTGCTTACCGCATGATTGAAGACATATACACCGCTGGGTTTACTCCTTGTTACCTGAAACTATTAGAGCAATTTCAAGCTAAATCCTACATTATTTCACCCATATTATGTGGCATTCAACTGTGGGGTTTGCTCGCCAGCTATCAAAATTCTGGGCCCCGTACTTGGCGCGAAGCAGAGATCAATATTGCGCTGCAAATTAGCACTCAACTCGGAGTAGCCTTACAACAAGCTCAATTGCTCGAAGCCACTCAACAGCAAGCAGTACAGCTCCAACAAACCGCCTGGGCAGCAGAATCAGCCAACCTCGCGAAAAGCACTTTTTTGGCCAACATGAGCCACGAATTACGCACCCCTCTCAACTCAATTCTAGGATTCTCCCAATTGATGCAGCGCTCAACAAACCTCAGCCGCGAACAACAGGAAAATCTCCAGATCATCAACCGCAGCGGAGAACACTTGCTAACTCTGATCAATCAAATATTAGATTTAGCCAAAATAGAGGCGGGACGCATTACCCTCAACCCAACAAACTTTAAATTAAGCAGACTACTAAACGAGGTGGAGGAGATGTTCCAACTCCAGGCGCGGGAGCAACAATTGGAGTTAATATTTAGCTACTCTAGCGATACTCCGCAATACGTCAAAACCGATGAAATTAAATTGCGCCAAGTTTTAATTAATCTACTTTCTAACGCCATTAAGTTTACGAAAGAGGGAGGAATTGCGGTAAAAGTAAGTTGGGTTATGGAGCCTGAAAATCAGCAATTACCAATCAATTACAAATTACATTTTGAAATAAAAGACACCGGCTGCGGCATGGCGAGTGATGAGTTAGATCAGCTTTTTCAAGCCTTTGTCCAAACCAAAACAGGGGAAACATCTCAGCAGGGAACCGGCTTGGGGCTAGCCATCAGTCAAGAGTTTGTCAAGCTGATGGGTGGCATGATCACTGTGCGCAGTCAAGTAGGGCGCGGCACTACCTTCGCCTTTGATCTCCCCGTCAGCGCGGTTGAGGCGGCGGACATTCAACTGGTACAGCCGCCGCGTCGGATAATAGCCCTCGAACCTAATCAGCAGCGCTATCGGATCTTGATTGTGGACGATCGCGAGGACAACCGCAAACTGCTGATCAAAATCCTTGCAGCCTTTGACTTTGAACTCAAAGAAGCCAGTAATGGTGTAGAAGCCATTGAAATCTGGTCGAGTTTCGAGCCACACTTAATTTTTATGGATATGTGGATGCCCATGATGGATGGACATGAAGCTACGCAACGTATCAAAGGCACCATTAAAGGTCAAGCTACCGCCATTATTGCCGTCAGTGCCGCTAGCGCCGAGGAAGCGCGAACCGTTACTGCATCAGATGATTGCGATGACTTTATCCACAAACCCTTTCGAGAGGCAGAAATATTTACCACGCTCCACAAACATCTCGGAGTGCGTTACATTTACGATGAACCGGAGAATGTGCCGGAGCCAACTCCAATCGAGGCTCCGACTTCAGAGACTATCGCAGCTTTACCAGCGGGTTGGCTGGCTGATTTAGAGAAAGCTACAATTGAGTGCGATTTAGAATTGATTCTCAATCAAATTGAGCTAATTCGCGATCGAAATCACTCTTTAGCCAGCGCTCTCGCCGCATTAGCTAACGAGTTTCAATTCAATCAAATACTAGCTCTCATCCGTCCCGAAACGAAATAACAATGATATTAAATAATGTTCGTAGTGAGGACTACAGTCCTCATTAAACTTTGAATACTAAAGTCAATACAGTTCATTTAACGCTTTTTTGTCATTGCGCTTCTGGAAAGCAATCGCAGTATATTTTTGTCACATCGTTTTGCCGATCGGATTATCTTAAGTGAATCGTATTGATCCTAAAGTCATCATTACAAACCTACAAAAGTTGTTTTAAAAAATAGCAAGCGCGCCCGAAGCTGAGGAGGTTCATAATTGCTGACATCCTTGCAGAAGATAGCTTCTTCATTCTCTCGCGACGATAACTAAAAGCTTCCTTCTTCCTTCTTCCTTCTTCCTTCTTCCTTCTTCCTTCTTCCTTCTTCCTTCTTCCTTCTTCCTTCTTCCTGATGACTAATGACTACTGACTAATGACTACTGACTAATGACTAATGACTAATGACTACTTATAAAGATATGAATGACCAAACAACTCCCCTGTTAAAAGGGAATATTTTAATTGTTGATGATGTTCCGAATAATTTGCATCTTTTATCTAAAATACTCTCGAAGCACGGCTACAAAACACGCACCGCACCCGACGGTCAACTAGCTTTAAGGTCGATCGAATTAACTCCTCCCGACTTGATATTGCTGGACATCATGATGCCAGATATGGACGGCTACACAGTCTGCAAAGAGTTAAAAGCTTCTGCCAAAACCAAGGACATTCCCGTTATTTTTATCAGTGCTTTGAATGAAGTGTTAGATCAAGTCAAAGCCTTTGAAGTTGGCGGTGTAGACTATATCACAAAACCGTTTCACGACAAAGAAGTTCTGGCCCGCGTCTCAAATCAAATCATGCAGCGCCATTTGTTCCAACAAACACAATCCTACGCCCAACAACTCGAACAAACTGTAACTGAACTTAAGAAGACTCAAGCTCAGTTAATACAGAAGGAAAAAATGGCTTCTTTAGGTCAACTAGCCGCAGGAATTGCTCACGAAATCAACAATCCAGTCAACTTTATCTCCGGCAATATTGGTATGGCTGCTGACTATGCACGAGATTTGGTTCGCCTCATCAAATTATACCGACATTACTACCCGCACCCCGTTGCAGAAATTACCGACGAATTGGACAAAATTCAACCCGACTTCATTGCAGAAGATTATCCAAAACTGCTGAATTCGATGAAAGATGGTGCTTCTCGGATCAGCAAAATTGTGCTATCTTTGCGCAACTTCTCCCGCCTTGGCGAAGAAAAAAATAAGTCAGTGGATATTCATGCAGGCATTGACAATACTTTAGTTATTTTGGAACATCGGCTCAAGGAAGCAAACAAGGCCGGTGAAATTGAGGTGATCAAACACTACAGTCAACTACCAAAAATCACCTGTTACGCCAGTCAATTAAATCAGGTGTTCATGAACCTGCTAAGTAATGCTATTGATGCCCTGGAAACTAAACCATATCCTCGAAAAATTACCATCAGCACTTCAGTAACTTCTGACTCAGAACCTGCGCTGCACAATCCAGATTCAAAATTCGCAATTCAAAACAATCAATCGGTTGTTATTCACATTGCCGATAACGGTTGTGGGATCAGCGAGGCAGTGTACCACCGGATATTTGACCCATTTTTTAGCACGAAGCCTGTCGGCAGCGGTACTGGATTAGGGTTGGCTATCAGTCACGATATTATAGTGGAAAAACATGGAGGTAAAATCAGTTGTATTTCTGCTCTTGGCGGGGGGACAGAGTTCATTTTGCAGATTCCGATATCTGTTATGGCAGTTGACGGTTGACAGTTGACAGTTGACAGTTGCACAGTACGGGAATCAAACTATTTATGCTTGACTGGTATCGGCTCTATTTATAAGGTTATTTATGTCCGCGCCCGATGTGGCTGCTGTTATAAATCTTAAAATGTTATAAGTTCGTAGTCAGGAATAAAGTCCTTAGAGATAGGACTTAATTCCTGACTACAAACAGGGTAGATTGTGTGGAATTATCCTGAGAGCGTAGTTACTTTAAATCCAGCAATCCGCTAGTTTTCAGTTTGGGATTAAACCGAATTTCTTCAGTTACACCGCGAAGTTTGAGCAGCGATAAAATTTCATTTTCCACGCGCCGCGCTACATTTTTTAACAATTTATCTTTGGCAAGTTCATCGGCGACAATACCTTCATAATTTGCGATTTCTTGGGCAGTCATCACGGTTTTGGTGTCGATGGGATCGTTCCACTTGGTGGCATCGGCAGCGTTGCCCTGGGGCTGGGAACCGTTTTCGGAAATCCAACTCGATCGGATGCTTTCTAGTATAGTGCGGCTGGGTCGATCGATAATTTGGACTTTTAGCCAGTAGCAATGTTCGGTTTGGCGCACCAAATGCTGTTTGAGGCTGAGGTAAGTATCGCGGGAATAGCCGACAAATTGCAGGACTTTTTCGTTGTCGAAAATCGCGTACACGCCGATTTTACCCTGGACAAATTCGGGCAATTTCCCTTCTGAGTCAATGTAGGGAATGAATTCTAAGCTGGCGAGAGGGTGAATTTCTTCTGTCATTTTTTGTTTGAATTATCGATGTTAATTTTTCCTGAAATTTTCCTGATTTTTAAGTAAATCTACTTAATTGAAGGTGAAATACGGACGGATGGCTAAAAAGCTTGCTGTGTATGTTTTATTCCTTCTTCCTTCTTCCTTATGTCAACTGTCAACTGTCAACTGTCAACTGCCAACTATCAACTGCCAACTGCCAACTATCAACTGTCAACTGTCAACTGCCAACTATCAACTGCCAACTGCCAACTGCCAACTGTCAACTGTCAACTGTCAACTAATTCTTGAAAACGCGATAAACGGCACAGAGGCGGCTGGGTTTAAATATTTTGGCTTGAAACATGAAATTGGGCGGGACGTTGACGATCGCAAAATCGATCGATTCGTGATACTTTTGAAATTCCGCAGGCATTCCCTTCGGCGTCTCGCTGCTGTAAGGGACTGGCTGAAAAAGTAACTCGGCAAATTCGATCCGCGAGCACTGCAATTGTCCGGCTACTTGTTGGAGAAAGCTGTCACTGGTTAGTGAACCGAACAGTGCAGCTTTAGCCTCCGGTTCGAGGACAAAACTGCTATCGTAGCTTTCAATAATCTTGAGACCCATTTTCTGTATACTCCTGACAGACGATCGGCGCATTCTGAATTTTACCCGACACCGACCGCTTTGAGGGCACTCATTCTCATCTTTTGGCATTCGGCAGAAGTAAGTAAAAATATCACAATCCCGAAATTTTGATAAATGACCCTGATTTATTTGCCGATCGCTATATCATGTCGGTATCGGAATCTATCAGACTACGACTAAAAGGCTATGCAGAAGATCGAAGACGCATCATACCCAGCTTTGAGAATTTCCCCAAACCAGCCGGATTGGCTAGAATTGGCAGAATACGCCTCTATTGCCGGTTCAGCGATTGGCACGATTGCTGCGGGATTGTCGGGCCAAATTCTCTACGCTGCCGCCCCGTTAACCGCAGCACTCTCGCTAAATCTCGCCAATCGCCAGCGTTTCGAGCAAAAAATGCAATACAAGGCAAATTCTGCGATCGCGGAGGTGCAGGCCGCAGTAGAAGGTCGATCGCAGCAAGTTCAGAGACTACCTGGAGAACTTGTCCAACTCGACACCACCGTCTCCGACTTGAAACAAAAACTCGGTATTTTGGAATCGGGCCCCATCGCCGACTTACAAGGTGCGGTAGCATCCCTCGAACGCCAAGCACAGGCACTTCCTGCCGATTCTCAGGAACTCTACACCATGCTGTCGGATTTGCAGCAAAAACTCCGCATTCTGGAAAATAGCGCCCTCAGAGAGCATGATTGGGAAAATGTCAATGTCCGATTTTTATTGCTGGACGAAAAGTTAACTGAGGTTAAAACTATTACAGCAGAGTTGCAGGAGCGATCGACTGAAGTAGACTTGAATGAAATCCAAGGTTCTCTGAAGCAATTGCAGGTTTTGCTCGATCGACCGACAATAGACACAGGGATGTTGCAAACCGAGATTCACCTTTTGCAGAACCAGGTTTCCAAGTTGCAGCGCCAAAATCAAGAAATTGTCAAGCCTTATTTGCAGCGTCTGACTCGCGCCGTCAAGAAACTATCAGAAAATTAGTCTTTCGTAGGGTGCGCACTGCGCACCTTACCAATTACCCATTACTAAATTTTTGCCAAGCTTGCCAGAAAACATAGAGCGATAATACTGCCAAGAGCGATCGAAAAGCTAAACTAATAGTGCGATCGGACAATCTCGGCAAAAACCGCGTGCTAATTTGCGCCCCTAACAAACCGCCCCCCCCCAGAATCAACCCCACAACCCACAAAACATTGCCGCGCGCCGCGTGTCCCGCCGTCGCCGAAATAGCAGTGATGACGATGACACCCAAACTCGTTTGAATTGCGGTTTTAATGCTTTCTCCTAACAGCAAGATTTGCAGAGGAACCATAATCACGCCGCCACCAACGCCGAACAAACCCGCTAATAAACCCGCCGCACTGCCAGTCGCAATTTTAGCAAAAGTTGGATTAAATAAAATATTTGAATTGTTTGGGAATTGGGAATTGGAAATTGAGCCTGATTCTTCCCCTTCCCCTTCCGCTTTCTTAGCTGTCAGGTGCTTGCGAACTTCAATCAAATAAATATTCAGCCACAACAACAACCCAAAAGAAACTAACAGCAAATAAGGCGGAAATATCCCCGCCAAATAAGCACCAATTTGTGCTGTGATGACGGCGGGAAATCCGATGCCTGCGACTTGACTCAAATTGAGGTAGCCCATGCGCCAATTCTGGATGCTGCCAGAAAGAGCCGTAATTACGATCGACAAACCGCTAGTAGCAACCGCTTGCACCGGAGCATAATTGAGAGCCACCAACAAAGGTACAAGCACCGTACCGCCGCCGATACCCAAAAAACCAGCTAGGATACCCGCAAACAGTCCGGCCGCACCCAGAATCAATAATTCGCTAACATTCATTATATCAAGTCCGGTTAATTGCTAATAAAACCTACGGGCATTGGGCAAACAGGTCATGGGGCATGGGGCATTGGGCATTGGCCAAACAGGTCATGGGGCATGGGGCATTGGGCATGGTCGGACAAAAGTATGATAACTATTCAACCGGACATGATATTAGTTAACAGTTAACTATTGAGAGTTAACAGTTAACAGTTAACTATTGAGAGTTAACAGTTAACTATTGAGAGTCATTAGTGGCGCCGTCAGGCATAATTGCCCGCCTCAAATCAGCATCACGGAAGTTAGTTCGATTGAGATTAGCATCAATCAAAACAGCTTCCACCAGAATAGCCCCGCTCAAATTAGACCAGTAAAGCTTAGCCCGGAACAAATTAGCACCGCTCAAGTTAGCTCCGCGCAGCGTTGACCAACTCATATTGGCAACTCTCAAATTAGCATTGCTCAGATTAGCTTCGGTGAGATTAGCTCCAACCATCGTGACTTGGCGCAAGTCTGCACCAGTCAGGTTGGCCCCACTCAGCATCGCCCCGCTGAGAATTGCCTGAGTCAGATTAGCTCTTTCTAAAAGCGACTCGCTGAGGATAGCATTTGTCAGGTTTACGGCTTTGAGAGTTGACCAACTTAAATTGGCCTTCATCAAATTAGTGCGAATCATGCTAGCTTCCGTTAAGTTAGCCGCAAACAAATTCGCTTCGGTAAAGTTGGCTTCTGTCAAATTTGCTTCCGTCAAATTTGCTTTAGTCATGTTGACTTCTCTCGCCATTGAGCCGCGCAGGTTTGCTCCCACCAAGTTAGCCCCGCTGAGATTGGCGCGGCTCAAATCGGTACCGATAAGATTTGCTTCGCTGAGGTTGGCTTCCGTCATGTCCACTCCTGCCAATTTCACCTCGCGCAAGTTCGCTCCCGTCAGGTTAGCGCCTTTGAGGTTGGCGTTTTGGAAATTCGATCGGGTAAAATTAGCCTCGCTGAGGTTGACCCCTTTTAAGTCGGCTCCCGCGAGGTTAATCTCTCGAAAAATTCTTTCTCCGGCCGCATATTGCCTCAGAATTCGATCGGCCTCCATGTCATTAGCCTCGCAATTTTTGTTTCAAACGTTAGAATGACGGGTTATACCACACACATCATCCCAGATAACCACGGTATTCACCCTGCACACTTTAGTATCAGTATAATTTTTGCCCTCTGCTGTCCCCACACTGCTGTGCGAATCTATTCTAGAGGGCCTCACAAATGTCAGCGATTCTGAGAGAATCAAAGATAGCGTAAAGATATCAACAGTCAGCAGTCAACAGCCAGCGACCACAAACAACTGACAACTGACAACTGAACCACAAACAACTGACAACTGACAAAGGAAATTTTAAAATGCCTGAAAATTTGAGAAGCCAAGCTGTGACTGGCGGTGTGCAGCGCGCGCCCAACCGAGCTATGCTGCGGGCCGTGGGTTTTGGCGACGGCGATTTCACTAAGCCCATTGTGGGGATTGCTAACGGGTACAGCACGATTACGCCCTGCAATATGGGATTGAACGAGCTCGCTTTGCGGGCTGTGGCCGGTGCGCGGGAAGCTGGCGCGATGCCGCAGATGTTCGGTACGATTACGATCAGCGACGGGATCTCGATGGGAACTGAAGGGATGAAATATTCTCTGGTGTCGAGAGATGTGATTGCTGATTCCATTGAAACGGTTTGTAACGGCCAAAGTATGGACGGTGTACTGGCTGTGGGCGGCTGCGATAAGAATATGCCGGGGGCGATGATTGCGATCGCCCGCATGAACATTCCTGCTATTTTTGTCTACGGTGGCACGATCAAACCGGGACACCACAACGGACGAGATTTAACCGTTGTCAGCGTTTTTGAAGCAGTCGGTCAATTCAGCGCGGGCAAAATTGACGAAGCAGAACTCACCGCAGTGGAACACAAAGCTTGTCCGGGCGCGGGTTCCTGTGGCGGAATGTACACAGCAAATACGATGTCCAGCGCTTTTGAAGCGATGGGCATGAGTTTGCCCTATTCTTCGACAATGGCTGCTGAGGATGCCGAAAAAGCTGACAGCGCTGAGGAATCTGCCAAAGTTTTGGTGGAAGCGATTCGGAAACAGTTGTTACCGAGCCAAATTTTGACACGAGCGGCCTTTGAAAATGCGATCGCGGTAATTATGGCGATCGGCGGTTCAACCAACGCTGTGCTGCATTTATTGGCGATTTCAAATGCGATCGGCGTTGAGTTGTGCCTCGACGATTTTGAAACAATTCGAGCCAAAGTGCCAGTCTTGTGCGACCTCAAACCAAGCGGCAAATACGTAGCCGTCGATTTGCACAAAGCCGGCGGCATTCCTCTAGTAATGAAAATGCTTTTGGAACGCGGTTTACTGCACGGAGACGCGCTGACAATTAGCGGCCAAACTATTACTGAAGTGTTAGCAGATATTCCAGCCGAACCGCGCGCCGATCAAGATGTCATCCGTCCTTGGAACAACCCGATGTACGCCCAAGGACATTTAGCAATTCTGAGGGGAAATTTGGCAACAGAAGGAGCCGTTGCTAAAATTACAGGTGTTAAAAAACCACAAATTACCGGCCCAGCGCGGGTATTTGAATCGGAAGAAAATTGTTTGGCTGCAATTTTGGCTGGCAAAATCAAAGCCGGAGATGTAATTGTCATCCGCTACGAAGGGCCAAAAGGCGGGCCGGGAATGCGCGAAATGTTAGCACCAACTTCGGCAATTATTGGCGCAGGTTTAGGCGATTCTGTGGCGTTAATTACTGATGGCCGTTTTTCTGGCGGAACCTACGGCATGGTGGTGGGTCACGTGGCACCAGAAGCGCAAGTTGGCGGCATAATTGCTCTCGTAAATGAGGACGATTCAATCACGATTGATGCTCCAAATAGGTTGTTGCAGCTCAATGTTGATGATGCAGAATTGGAGCGGCGACGGGCTCTTTGGCAGGCTCCTCAGCCTCGCTATACTAGGGGAGTTTTGGCTAAATACGCTAAGTTGGTTTCTTCTAGCAGTATTGGTGCTGTGACTGATTTGGGCTTGGGTTAAAGAAGGAAGACTTTTTTTAACCGCAGATAAACGCAGATGAACGCAGATGGTATTTCATCTGCGTACATCTGCGCTCATCCGCTGATATCTGCGGTTAAAAAATCCCAATCGAATTGGGGTATATAGCAATACGGTTTACTTAGTGCGATTCGTTTAGTCGAAATGAGTAGCAATACTCAAGGATGGCTAGTATGGCTCCCAAAGCCATAACAACTAAATACACATCTGGGTGCGGGTCATCCCAAGTCCCAGTCCGCAAGTGCAGCGGTAAAAGCATACCCCCTATGTTGCTGGGTAGCAACCAACAAGATAAAGCGGGGATAAAAGGCAGACTACTGGTAGCCGAAACTGGTAACTGTCGAGCAAGAGTTCATGTGTAGTGAAAACAAAGATGTGTCCGAACCATCGTTACCGTAGATGGTCTAACGGCTCAATCAAGAATAAACCCGTTGTGAAACACGGTAAAGACTGATTAAGACCAACCCAAAAGGGAAGGATAGGGCATAGGCGATTTGAGTATCGACCTATAAGCACCGCCCATAAACCCGGTGGATAGCATCACACTAAAAACTCAATCAATGTGTATTTGGAACGAAGTAACTCCCATATATTTCTGGAAAACAGGTCGATTACCCAGTAAGTAGCTAACGAATAATATATGAGAGAGGGATTGTGTCAGAAGCCAATGTTCTGTTGTAATGACAGAAATATGCAGACAGATACATGGTAACTTCAAGGATAGGAACTTTAGTAGCAATGAATAAGTCTAAAACGCGGGACAACCCGACGGTGGAATGGAATCAAATCAATTGGCGAAAAGCCGAAAGATTGACATTCAAGTTGCAAAAACGTATCTATCTAGCAAGTGAGCGTGATGATGTTAAGTATAAGCACTGTCACGACACAAAAACGGAAAATGACGGTTCTTAATCAAGAATCATTATAACATCCGTTTTGGATTGTATCCTTATCAAAGGATGAAGATATCAAGGAGCGGAATGAAGCGAAAGTTTCACGTTCCGTTCTGAAGGAGAGGTAGGGGTAGAAATGCCCCTATCGACTCTAACAGACAGATCTCCCTGGCACACCCCTTAAAAAGGGGGGGACAAGAATGCCCTCAAAGTCCCCCTTGCTTTCGGGGGATTTAGGGGGATCTCCGGGGCATAAATATGTTAAGTGAACCGTATTGGGGTATATAGCCTTTCTCAGAAAGATCAGGTACGCTTCGGGCATAGGGCATAGGGCATAGGGCATATGGCATACCTCACTTTTTTTGAGAACCGCTATAGGAGAGAGGACTGTAGTCGTGGTTTAAGTTATTAAATTTTCGTTCCTAAGAATGTCTTCAACCCGCTTGGAGTGGGTTTTGTCTGTGTAGCCGCGATTTCCAATCGCCGGATTTTCTAGTATTTGTTGCGAGTAAATACGTATTTTCTGACTTCTGGGAGAATGGGAATTCTGGGGGTTTTAGTCATGATGTATTTTAACCGCAGATGTTTGATGGATTAGCTGGCTGAGTTTTCTTGATTGAGAAGTTTGCGGCGCAAATCATCGAGGGGGGATTCTGGTTGGCTAGTTTGTGACTCGTTGTTTTCTGGTGTTTCTTCGACTTCTGGTTCGTCTGGGCAAAATTCTACAACTATTTGAACTCTAATTTTTCCTTTTTTCCAACCTTGACTACCAAACCTAAGAACTTCACCTTCTATGCCTTCACCAAATAGCACAGATTTTATCTCTTCTTGGATACTGGTCTGGTTTTTGAGATATGTTTGAAATTGGCCAATACTAATAATTGGATGTGCAAAATAAGAGTTAACTCCTAAATCTTTATTAAGACTTTTCCAGTCGTTTACAAGCCACAAAACTTCTTGGTAGTCTAATTTAATAAATTTTTCTTCATCGTCATTATTGCTCATGATTAAATCTCGTTTAACTTAAACGTTGTGTTGGGTTTCATTCTTCAACCTAACCTACTTATAATAATTATAGAGTATTGGCGTATTTTTGGGATAACCAGGCGAATTCTATTCGCCCGGTTTCCAATCGCCGGTTTCCAATCGCCGGATTTCCAATCACCTGGTTTCCAATCGCCGTAATTTCAATCGCCTTAATTTCAATTATTCACCATCCACCGCAACGCTCTTCTTTTCTCCAATTACAGGCAATAAATGCTCGTGTAACTTCATCGCTTGCAAACAACCATTAATCCCAGAAACCGCCCGATCGTACTCTTGGATTTTCTGCTCATTCTCAACTTGCAGCCGCAGATTCTTAGCAATCTTCTCCTCAGCTTCCTGTGCCAAAGTTTGCTCCAAATAATCGCGGGCTTGACTGTATTTCTGCAAAATATCATCAGCTTGCTTCTCCGCCATCGGTAACAAATGCTCTTTCAGAGTTTGATTCACAGTTTGGCGGAAAGTTTGCCGAATAGTTCTAGATACTTTCGGCTCGAAATCTAGCCTCAACAATTGCCGAATTGCCGGTTGCGCGTCTACCATGTTTTCACAGTCAAAACCTTGAGATGTTTGCTGCAATGTTTCCCGGAATTGGTAAATAGAAAACGTGCCTTCATCGTAAAAACGGGGACTTTCTCGCACGTAGCGATCGCACTCCACGCCCGCTGCATTCACCAAAGCACAAGAAACCCGCTGTGACAACTCCTCTAACTGCTGTTCAATTCCCCCATCGTTCCCCAACAACCGATAAAGCAATCGATAGTATTCCGACTTACGAACGCTGTCTTTCAAATACTGGAAATAATTATCAACCAGTGACTTAGTAGCCTCTACTAAAATATCTTCCAACTGATTCGCTAAATAATAAAGCGCTTCCACCAAAACCGCAATTAAAGGCGCTGTAGCATTGCGCGGATGAGTCATCAAAGTGCGTCCGTAAGCCGCCTCAACCGAAAAGCCATCTAACAATTCATCCAAGCGACGAATCATCCGAGATTGCAGTTGGCGAAAATCAATGTCAAAAATATCGCATCTGTTCATAATCATATTATTGACTTCGGCGGCGATATGTTCCCGAAATTCTTGTCCAACTTGCTGCAATTCTTGATTTAGCCGCAAAAGTTCCTGGGCTTTCATTGCTTCAATTTCGCGGGGCTGGCTGTCCAAATTCCGCTGGATTGTTTGGTACTGTTTCCGCAGTTGAATGCACAAATCCTCTAAATCGTCAGCGAGATTTTTGAACAGTTGCGGGCGCTTTTCTTCGGTGAGATAGCGCGTGATGGCTTTGCGAAAATCTTCGATACCGCTATCTTGAATTAATTGCTCGATTAACGGTTGACCTTGTTCCGCAAGAATCCGCACGTAGTTTTCATTTGGGGTTTCGTAGCTGTTAACTGAAATCCGAAATTTGCTGGGAGAAAGTTTGCCGGAATTCGCACAGTAGCGGTTAAATTCGCTGACAAATTGCGGAGTTTCTTCACTATTTTCTCTGTGATTAACCGCCTTCGTGTCTGCATCAACCCGATCGCGATTGGCGACAAATATGCTATCCAAACCAAAGCGATCGCGCCCCGTTGTCCCTTTTTTAATCAAACTCCCGTAAAATCCCAACAATCCGCTGGTTTTGTAGACTCTGGCGGTGTCGCGAAAGTCGGAATTAATCAGATTTTCTAAGCGCTGTCGCAGTTGCGTGTTGTACCAAGTTTCATCAATGCGGTTGAAAATGTAAAACAGCCGATCGCGAATTCCCGGATTTCCCCGTGTCTTTTCCATCAACTCGGTTTCTTCCGTCGTCATTTCCCCAGACGACGCAGCCTTCAAGACGCAGACAACCGCCGAAGTATCCGGGCTTTCAATCCGATCATAGGTCAATTCCGCATCCTGTTTGACCGGTGCATCAATTCCCGGCGTATCGATCATAATATTGCCATCTTGGAGCAGCGGATGATAACAGTAATATTCAACTCGCTTGAGTACAGCACTGTTGCTCCCGCGCCGCGCGTAACTTGCAGCTTCCTTGAGATTAGAAAAATTAAACTGTTCCATCGAATACGTGGCATTTTCGACAGTTTGGATGCGATCGCGATTAGCTTCAAATCCTTCTAAAAGCAGAGTCAAAGCCTTCGCTTGTTTGGCTTGCTCTGATTTATTTTCTCCGCCTTCCTTTTCAATAATTATCTTACATCCCTGAGATAATATTTTTACTACATCTGTTTGATTAATATCGATTTCAGTAGTTAAATTCAACTGTTCGCAAAGAGCATAAGCTTGCTGGCGAATCTCAACTTCACTCAAAAAAGTGAGAACTACGCGCTCTTTTTCAACCGATTCAGCGTAGGCGATATAACACTCAGTACCAGTGGCGTGTCCTTCAGCACTGTAGAGCAATTCACGCTCCAGCAAAGCATTGATCAGCATTGATTTTCCCGCACTGAAAGCACCCGCAAACACAATCTCAAATTGGGGAGAAGTTGCTTTTTTCAGAGAAGATTGTACCGCAGTGATATCTTGTTGTCGCAAAGACGATTCCTGACGCAGCAGTTGCAGTAAAGAGTCAACTTGCTCTTGCAGATTGTTGCATTGAGGCGGCATTTGAGTCATGGCGGCAGACTGCTCCTGATTGTGGGAAAATTAGCTTAGGGTTAATTGTCCGCTAGTTCAGGAATAATTGCAACAGTAATTTTACTTATTTTATCGAGGATTTCTCAACAGAATTAGTAAGCTGTTCTGCTTTTAAATTGCATATTCGGCGCGGGCTAGAAGCCCACCCCACAAAAGTGTGATTGATTTTTGACACACAATTTAAATGCGCAACAGCTTAGAAGGTGCGCAGTGCGCACCCTACAGAATTATACAGACAAATCTTGACGCGGTTTAAAAGTCTCAATCTGCCGCAATTTTTCGTACAATTCCCGTTCCTCTTCACTAATTTCCTTGGGAATTAACACCTGAATTTCTACTAGCTGATCTCCCCGATCGCCATTTCCAGTCGGATAGCCCTTATTCGCCAGCCGCAACCGCTTCCCAGACGTTACTCCCGGCGGTAGTTTCATCTTCACCAACCCGTCTAGAGTTGGCACTTCAATATCTCCCCCCAACACCGCTTCGCAGGGTGTCAGCAGCAATTCACAGCAAATATCTGACATTTCCAAGCTAAAAAATGGATGGGGAGAAACTGTGATTTTTAAGTACAAATCGCCGCCGCCAATACCTTGATTTCGCAGGCGAATTTGCTGGCCCGATACCATCGCCCCAGGCATATTTACCTCGATCCACCGCCCGTCATCCAAACGAATGCGCTCGGTACCGCCGGAATAAGCTCTTTCCAAAGGCAGAGTCAGCCTGGCCTCAATGTCTCTTCTGATTTCGCGATCGTCCATTTCCCGACTTTCTCGCCGCATTTCGCGATCGACTGTTTCTCGTCGCATTTCGCGATCGTCCAAATCCCTTCTATCTTCGCGAGAATTAGCAACATAACTCGTTTTTTTAGAACCGGTACTCCACGGTTCCGAAGTGGACACTCGCGGTGCATCATTTGCTGTCGCCATCCTCACTTCCCTGCGCCTTCCGAGCACTTGGTCGAGAAATTTATTGAAATCTGAGTAATCGCTAAAATCGATATCTTCCGCAGGCTTTTTGCGGCTAACTTTGTTGTTTCCCCAACTTGTAAAATTGGGAAGTTTTACGCCTTGTTTCCCTTGAAATCCCTTTTGTTTCCAGAATTTACTAAACTGGTCGTATTGAGCACGCTTTTCGATGTCTGAAAGAATATCGTAGGCTTCATTAATATCTTTAAACCTATCTTCTGAAGATTTGTCCCCCGGATTTACGTCAGGGTGCAACTGTCTCGCCAGTCGGCGATAGGCTTTTTTTATCTCATCAGCCTTAGCATCTCTGGGTACTCCCAGAATTTGATAGTAATTACGAAAGTTTTGCATAATTGGAGAAGGAAGAGGGAAGAAGGAAGAAGGAAGAAGGAAGAAGGAAGAAGGAAGAGGGAAGAAGGAAGAATTTTGGAGAAGGAAGAGGGAAGAAGGAAGAAGGAAGAGGGAAGAGGGAAGAATTAAAGAGGTTTTATTCGGCTTGAAGTTTATTGATAGTGCTGACAATTAGTCGTGTGACTTCATCCACTTCTTTAACAACAGGTGATATTTGCTCGTGTGTTCCTAACCCCACTTTTTCAGAAATCACTAAATGAGTATCCAGTTCTCGCAGTGAACCAAGAGCTATTTGTAAATATCGACTCTTTCCTGCTAACACGTCCATATCCCTCAGCAATATTAGCTGGTACTGATACAGATGCACGGCGAATTTGACTGGTAAGACCATATAGTTCAGATGGAGGAAAAGATTTGGTTAATTCGTAGCAAAGTTGACAAAGATAAATACCCCGCTGCCAAATGTATTGTTCTCTATGGGCTATAAAACATAATTTTCTCCTTGCTTATTATAGTGATCTCTATCGATTTCAAAGAAGTCTAGTGTAGTAGAGGATAGAGGAGAGAGGAGAGAAAAAAGAGGAGAGAGAAGAGAAAAAAGAAGTGTAGAAGAAGTTAGAAAAAAGCCATCACATATTGTGTGCGGAAAATCTGCTTCTTCCTTCCTTCCTTCTTACTTCTTCCTTCTTCCTTCTTCCCTCTTCCTTCTTCCTTCTTCCTTCTCCAAAAATCTTCCTTCTTCCTTCAATTACAGCCAATCGTCGTCATCATCCCAGTCGTCGCTTTGGTTTTGATAGGGGCGAGTCGGGCGATTAGTGCTGGTTCTACGATCGGGTGTACGATCGTAGGATCGATCGCGATCTGGCATCCGATCGCGATCGTAGGGGCGATCGGGAATTGGATCGACAGTCGATCGCCTGTACGGCTTAGCATTCGTATAATAGCTGCTGTCATCACTGCGTCGCTTCGTACCATCGCCCGTAAAAGTCCGCTTCACAGACTCAAAGAAATCATCATCATCGTCATCCTCAGCAAAAGCTGAAACTTCGCGGTTCAAATCGTAAAGAGCATCTTGCAAATCCGAACCAACTTGGTCAACTCCCCGCTCGTCGTTGCGTTCCAAACTGTCTCGCAATTCCCGAATTAACGTTTCAATGCGCTGGCGGCTTCTTTGAGCAAACTGCATTCCGCGATCGAGTGCAACTTCCCGCAATTGTCGCTCAGCTTGATAGGCCAAAGCCTCAGCACGATTGCGTTTTTCCACCCTTTCCCGCTGCAACTTATCAGCTTGAGCAAACTGTTCCGCATCGCGAATCATTTGATTCACTTCCTGCTGACTCAGCGTCGAAGCACCTTGCACAGTAATGCTTTGTTCCCTGCCGGTAGTTTTGTCTAAAGCAGTCACCAACAGCATCCCGTTAGCATCAATATCAAAAGCAACTTGTACCTGGGGAATCCCTCGCGGTGCCGGCGGAATTCCAGTTAGTTTAAACCTTCCCAAAGACTTATTATCTCTACCTAATTCCCGTTCCCCTTGGATGATGTGAACTTCTACCACAGTTTGGTTGTTTTCAGCAGTCGAAAAAATGTCCGATCGCCTAACGGGAATAGTAGTATTGCGAGGAATCAGTTTTTTCATCACCCCGCCGATAGTTTCCAAGCCCAGGGACAGCGGCGTCACATCCAACAGCAGCACATCGCGGACATCCCCGCCCAAAATTCCCGCCTGAATTGCAGCACCCACGGCCACAACCTCATCGGGATTCACATTTTGATTCGGTTCGCGATCGATCAAACTGCGAACAATTTCCTGCACCAAAGGAATCCGAGTCGAACCGCCAACCAACACAATTTCATCAATCCGAGAAGGACTCAAATTTGCATCAGCCAAAGCTTGTTTCACCGGCCGCCGCAGCCGCTGCACCAAATCGGTGCACAGCCCCTCAAATTGACCGCGAGTTAGTCGCGTTTCCAAATGCAAAGGCCCATCTTCATTAGCATCAATAAACGGCAAATTAATTTCAGTAACACCAACTCCCGAAAGCTCAATTTTAGCTTTCTCAGATGCTTCGATCAAGCGCTGCAAAGCTTGGCGGTTTTTGCGTAAATCCACCCCTTCTTTTTCTAAAAATTGTTCAGCCAACCAATCAACAATTTTCTGGTCAAAATCATTGCCACCCAATTGAGTATCGCCGCTAGTTGCTTTGACTTCAAATACTCCATCTCCAACATCTAAGATAGATACATCAAAAGTACCGCCGCCCAAATCAAAAACTAAAATAGTTTGACTTTCTCGCCTTTCCAAACCGTAAGCCAAAGAAGCCGCAGTCGGTTCATTTAAAATCCGCTTCACATCAAGTCCGGCAATTCTGCCAGCATCCCGCGTCGCCTGTCGCTGCGAGTCGTTGAAATAAGCGGGAACAGTGATTACAGCCCCCGTGACTTCTTGTCCGAGATAGCGGCTAGCTTCATCGGCCAATTTCCGCAACACCATCGCCGAAATTTCCTCTGGGGCGAAATCTTTTTTCAGGCGAGGGCATTTAATTTTGATGTTCCCATTCTCCTCGCGGCGAGTTGTGTAAGGGACGCGCTTTGCTTCTGGAGTCAGTTCGGTATATTTGCGCCCGATGTACCGTTTGACGGCGTAAAAGGTGTTTTGGGGGTTAAGAACATTTTGGCGTCTGGCCATTTGTCCGACAAGGCGTTCTCCTTCCTTGGTGAAAGCAACCACCGAGGGAGTTGTCCGCATCCCTTCTGCGTTGGCAATCACAACCGGTTTGCCGCCTTCCATGACAGCTACTACTGAGTTTGTCGTTCCGAGGTCAATGCCAACTACTTTTCCCATACGTCCGTTGTCTCCTGTGGCGTTGTGTGTAGCTTTTTAAATATAAGCGTTAAGTTCGATCGCATTTATTGTACCTTGTCGAGCCACGGGGCTGCGGGGGGTTCTCTCACTCGTGGCTGAAACGGTTCGTAGTGCGGACTTCAGTCCGCAGGCTGTTACGGACTGAAGTCCGCACTACAAACGATCGCGCGGCGGGTTGCAGGTGGGTGTAGGTTGGGTTTGCCCGAACCTGCAGCTTTGTCGAATCAGTATTATGTGTTGGGCTGGTTTTAAGGGCCCAACCTAAGCTCTTTAAACTAGAATAGAAAGTAAATTTAAGGGGTTAATTATTATGCAAAGTATTAAAGTGCGATCGCGCGTCGGTGCAGACGGAATTACTTCTTGAGAAAGATTGTTTGCAGACTTAGAGGAAAACGATGATCGAACAACTGACCCCGCAACAACAAGCCCTGATTGGAGTTTATCGAGAAAAGTGGCGGAGAATTGCACTCTCCACTGAGCCGATAGATCGCGAAGAAGCAGCAAAATCGGTAATATTTGCCTATGCAGCCATCGGCTATAAAGAGCCGCAGATAATAATCTGTGATAGCCCCCGTGCCGCTGTCGATCGCATCTTTATCCCAATTTTTGAAAGCTGCCAAGAATCTCTATCTTGGAGGAACATCAAACAGGAAATAACCGCAGTTTTAGGCCATAATCTGACCTACAAAATGCTGAGTCAAATGGTGACAAGAAAAGGAGTTTTTTTTTATATGCTGAATACAGAGGTATATATATTTCTAAACGGCCAATTGGTAGACTATTTTAATCTGCTGCTGTGGTCAACATTTGGCAGTTTAGAAAGTTGTATCAATTCTCGCAGACAAATCACCGGAATTTATACATTGCACGAAAGATGGCGTAAATTCGAGAGGTTTGCCAGATACAAACATAATGACATCAATAAATTTTTTTTTGCATCGATATCTCGCGGCGCGTTAAGTGATTTCTATATTTCAGTATTAAACGGCGATCGCGATCCAGTTAAATGGAGAGCATTTCAGTTGCTAGTTGCCAACTGCGGGTGGATTTATCCTTTTGAAAAAGTTTGTATTGTGTGCGATCGCCCCCGCATCCTCTCTTTCGACTCCCAACACCGCCTCCACGCCGAAGGTGCACCCGCCATTCAATTTGCCGATGGATACAGCGTCTACTCCTATCACGGCGTTACCTTGCCCGAAAAATATGGAAAACTGCACCCGAACGAATGGCGCTCGGAATGGCTTTTAGAAGAAAAAAATGCCGAACTGCGGCGAGTGCTAATTCAAGCAATTGGTTACGATCGCATTTGCGAATAATTAGCAGCAGTTGTATTAGATACTTGGCAAGAATACACTTTATTAAAAATTGATACAACCGTTGACGTAGAGCCAATTTATCTGTTAAAAATGACTTGTCCCAGCACGGGATTTATTCACGCTTTACGAGTGCAGCCCGATATTAAATCAGCACGAGAAGGGATTCGCTGGGTAAATTGGGGAGTCGATCCAGAGGATTTTTCAGTACAAAGTTAAGGAAGCAAGAGTTATGCAAATGATTAAAGTGCGATCGCGCGTCGGTGCAGACGGGATGCTGCATTTGCAAATCCCCGGCGGTATCAAAGATACAGATTTGGAAGTTATTGTAATTTTCCAGCCGATTGTACCTGCAACTGAGGCTAAAACAGCGGAAGATTTAGGCTGGTCGCCGGGGTTTTTTGAAAGAACGATCGGGTGCTTTCAGGATGAACCTTTAGTCCTAGGAGAGCAAGGGGAATATGAAATACGGGAAGAATTGCTATGATTTATATTTCGGTAGGGTGCTTGTGGCGTACCTTACAAAAACTATGAAACTCTGAAATAGATCGCCTACAATCAAAATCAAAAGCTCCCTATCAACAATGCCTGCAATCAAAATAACATTATGAAATTCAGCCTAGATGTAGAAAACAACCCCACAGGTTGGCCAGACCACACTCAGCTACCAGAATCCGACGGCACTTTTGTGAAAAACTTTCAAGAACTTCCCCAAAGCATTCTGTTAACCGATTCAATTACTCCTGTCTTCCAAAACATTCATCCAGATGGTAACTATTGTATCGGTCAAGACAGCGGCATTTATTGGCGGTTGACAGAGCCGTTAGAACGGGGTGCAGAAGCGCCGGACTGGTTTTATGTTCCCAACGTTCCGCCCACAATTGACGGTCAATTGCGCCGTTCTTATGTGATGTGGCAAGAATTTGTAGCGCCGTTAATTGTGTTGGAGTTTGTATCGGGGAATGGTGCAGAAGAACGGGACAGAACGCCTTTATTGCGATCGGGTCAACAGGAAACTAAGCCAGGTAAATTCTGGATTTATGAAAATGTCATCCGTCCGGCTTTTTATGGGATTTATGAAGTGACAAAGGCGAGTGTTGAAGTTTACCATTTAGTAGATAATAGCTATCATTTAGTCCCGGTCAACGATCGCCATCATTATCCCATTCAACCGTTAGGAGTGGAATTGGGCATCTGGCAGGGGAGATATCAAAATGCTGAATTACCTTGGCTGCGCTGGTGGGATAGTGCAGGGAATCTGCTGTTAACGGGCTTTGAAAGAGCTGAAGAAGAGCGGCAAAGAGCCGATCGCGCCCAACACCAATTAGAGCAATTGCGCGCTCAATTGCGATCGGCCGGCCTTGAACCCGAATTGTGAGGGAAACCATTGCTGGGAGGGGATTGAGGGAGTCAAGGGGCGATCGCCCTCATTCCCAGCGATCGCGCCTAAAAACTTTACAATGGCGATCGGGAAGAGCGATCGCTCCTATTGAAGTTAAAATTTAACAAAAGCTCAAAATAAAAATATGGGACTCTTTGACAAAATTCGCGGCGAATTTATCGATATCATCGAATGGTTAGACAACACCAACGATACCATTGCCTATCGATTCGAGCGCCACCAAAACGAAATTAAACAAGGTGCTAAACTCACCGTCAGGCCCGGACAAGTAGCAGTCTTTGTCAACGAAGGTAAAGTAGGAGATGTCTTCGAGCCGGGAATGCACGAACTGAACACCCGCAACTTACCCCTTCTGAGCACCTTACAAGGTTGGCCCTACGGTTTCAACTCTCCCTTTAAAGCAGAAGTTTACTTTTTTAACACCAAAATATTTACCAACCTGAAATGGGGAACCGCTAACCCCATTATTATCCGCGATCCAGAACTCGGCCCAGTGCGAATGCGCGCTTTTGGAACCTACAACATTAAAGTTTACAATCCACAACAACTCTTAAACCAATTAATCAGCACAGACGGACTATTTCAAGTCGATGAAATTAGCGAACAGCTACGAAACACAATAGTCACTGCCTTTGCCAATTGGGTTGGCATATCCCGCATTCCCCTGCTAGACTTTGCAGCCAACTACACACAAATGGGCGAACAAATACGCATAGCCCTACAGCCAAATATCCAGCAGTTCGGGTTAGAATTAACTCAGATATTAATTGAAAATATCTCGATGCCGGCTGAAGTGGAAGCAGCACTAGACAAACGAGCCTCGATCGGACTTCTGGGAAATATGCAGCAATATACCCAATATCAAGCTGCTAACGCTATAGAAGCATCAGCCAATAACCCCAGCGGCGGCAATCAAGCATTAGAATTGGGCATGGGAATGGCAATGGGTCAGCAAATGACAAATATGATGCAATCCCCAGCATCGCCAACATCGCCAACACCGCCGCCACATCTCCCAGCAACACAAACTCAGTGGTACATTGCCCCAAACAGTCAACAATTAGGGCCCTTTGAATTGCATCAACTTCTGCAAAATGGTTTGACACATCAGGTAATGGTTTGGCGGGCTGGTTTTGACGGCTGGAAGTTAGCATCGCAAGTGCCGGAATTAGCATCTTTATTGGCTACAGTGCCGCCGCCTCCCCCACCAGCAGCCACCTAAGATTTGGCATATTTAGGTAATCGGTAATTCGTAATCGGTACGCTTTCCCGATTGCCGATTACCTATTGCGTGTAACCTCACAAATAAACTACTATTATGAATAATTCTGAAGCTGCTGTTAAACGTTTTCCCTGTCCTAGCTGCGGCGCTTATTTAGAGTTCAACCCCCAAGCAGGAAAGCTAAAATGTGCTTACTGCGGCTGGGAAGATGCAATTCCTCAAAGTGCCGAAGAAGTACAAGAAAATTCTTACGAACAATATCTAAAACCAGACAAAACGACGCTGACAACTTTATCAACAACAGCCTTAGAAGTAAAATGCAATGATTGCGGAGCAAGTATTACTTTTGAACCGCCGAAAGTTGCGGGGAAATGTCCGTTTTGCGCTTCTCCAATTGTGGCGAAACCCGCAAAGGCCAGCCCTAGCTTACACCCAGAGGGAATTGTCCCCTTTCAAGTTACTGATAAACAGGCCAGAGAAAGCATTCAGAAGTGGCTTAGCAACCGCTGGTTTGCTCCTTCTGCTTTGCAATCCCTAGCGCAACAGGAGAAAATTCAAGGGGTTTATTTGCCGTTTTGGACTTACGACTGTTATACGGTGAGTTATTATAGGGGCGATCGCGGAGAACACTACTACGTGACTGAGAGTTATACAGAAACAAATGCTAACGGTGAAACTGAAACTAAAACCCGCCAAGTGCAGCATACCAGATGGTGGCCTGCTTCTGGCAGAGTCGATCGCACTTTTGACGATATTCTGATTCCGGCTACAACTTCAGTCGATCGCAATCGCCTAGATGAGTTAGAACCTTGGCATCTCAAAGAGTCGCTGCGCGCGTACAATTCATCTTATTTAGCTGGATTTGAAGCACAGCGATCGCAAGTTTCTCTCCCTCAAGGATTTGAATCTGCTAAAAATGTCATGGCGGGTACTATTCACTTCGATATTTGTAGACATATCGGCGGTGACGAGCAGCGGGTTCACAGCATTTCTACAGATTACAATGCTATCACTTTTAAGCACATTTTGCTACCTGTGTGGATGTGTGCCTATCGCTATCAAAACAAGCAATATCAAGTAATAGTTAATGCTCGCACCGCTGAAGTTCAAGGCGATCGTCCCTACAGTGTTTGGAAAATTACTGCTGCTGTTGTTAGCGGTATCGTGTTTGCGGGTGCGATGTACCTATTGTTTAGTGGTAATTGGAGATATATCCCTATTCCCGGCCTACCTGAGCCCGAATCCCAACCAACTTCGTTTGTGGATGAAAGCGCAAGATTGTCGGAAAAACCCGGTTTCTGAGTTGTCGTTGCGTGGCCGAGAAACCGGGTTTTTTGCCAAGTTTTTCGATGAAAGCGCAAGATTGTCGGAAAAACCCGGTTTCTGATTCGTCGTTGCGTGGCGTAGAAACCGGGTTTTTTGCCAAGTTTTTCGATGAAAGCGCAAGATTGTCGGAAAAACCCGGTTTCTGATTCGTCGTTGGTGGGATTGCTTGCTAAACTATATTATCAACATTCAACTCACCGAGACGCTTCAAAATACTCAGCACAGTGTACAAATCATTCCCCGGATTGAACATAGAAAACCAGCGAGAAAAAGCGTACTGCGGTGTTTCCCCCTTAACCAACTTGACAAATAAGAAGTTAGAGCCATTCATTAACAAACCGTAAGTAGGTCGATCGCCCGTCACACTACCTAACATATAAGCTAATAACTGCGGAATCCCTACCTCCAAAGAAAACGCCGCTTTTTTCGACTCGACAACTATTACCCAAAACTCCTGAAACAAAGCCAAAACATCCATTTGTCCCCTGACAATTAGTCCTTCATCTTCGTCAACAATTTCTACAGATTTTTCTGAAGTAACATGAAAAGGAGCCAGATAAAAATCTGCTAAATCTAAAAGCGGAGACAACACGACCATTTTGACTGTATTTTCTAGAAGTGGCGGATGTTTGAGCAAATTCCTATAACTTGCTTTCACTCTGTCTAGTCGCTGCTTTTCAGCATCAGTTATTTCTGGCAAATCATCTTGCCACTCCCGAAAGAATTGGTCATCCTCAACCCACTCAATTTTGAATTGGGCTTCCAAATCATTCAGTGCAATATTTCTAGCTTGAATTGTTTGTACCATGAATTTAACTTTTTTAACCAATTGTTTTGATAATTTATGATAGCAAAACTTAATAAGGCGCGAAGAGAAGAGGAGACGGCCGTGCTCGTCGTTGCGTGGCCGAGAAACCGGGTTTTTTGCCAAGTTTTTCGATGAAAGCGCAAGATTGTCGGAAAAACCCGGTTTCTGATTCGTCGTTGCGTGGCCGAGAAACCGGGTTTTTTGCCGTGTCAAATTAAGGTTAAATCTAGTCAGAGATTGCTGTTTGGCTATTAAGGCCAGATCCCCCCTAACCCCCCTTAAGAAGGGGGGGACAAGAGTGTTTAAAGTCCTCTTCTTAAGAGGAGGACAGGATTCTGATCAAAGTCCCCCTTCTTAAGGGGGATTTAGGGGGATCTGGCCTCGGCTGTGAACGAGAGATACAAAGGTTTTTAAGCGATTTTTCACACGATGAAGGCGATTGCCGTCTCCTCTATACAGATTGCCGAGAAAATGTAACGACTTGTAACGTATAATTAAGGCGAAGCGAACAGAGGGCAGTAGTATTAAATGCGAGTTGCGATCGCCGGAGCCGGCTTAGCAGGACTATCCTGTGCAAAATATCTCACCGATGCGGGTCACACCCCCATCCTCCTAGAAAGTCGGGACGTACTCGGCGGCAAAGTAGCCGCTTGGAAAGATGCAGATGGTGACTGGTACGAAACCGGCCTCCACATATTTTTCGGTGCATACCCAAATATGCTCCAACTATTCAAAGAACTAGACATCGAAGACAGGCTGCAATGGAAAGAGCACTCGATGATTTTCAATCAGCCGGAAACACCCGGAACCTATTCGCGCTTTGACTTTCCGAATATTCCGGCCCCCTTCAACGGCCTTGTGGCTATCCTCAGAAACAACGATATGCTCACCTGGGGCGAAAAAATCAGTTTCGGCCTCGGTTTGGTTCCGGCGATACTTCAGGGCCAGAAATACGTTGAAGAAATGGACAAATACTCCTTTTCCGACTGGCTCAAAAAGCAAAATGTCCCCCCCAGAGTCGAAAAAGAAGTATTCATCGCCATGTCCAAGGCGCTGAATTTTATCGACCCCCACGAAATATCTGCAACCATTCTGCTGACAGCCCTCAACCGCTTCTTGCAAGAGACAAAAGGCTCGCAAATGGCTTTTTTAGACGGTTCCCCTACGGAGAGGTTGTGTCAGCCGATGGTAGACTACATAACTGAACGCGGTGGCGAAGTCCGACTCAACGCACCCATTGGTGAGTTTTTGCTCAATGATGACAATACCGTGCGCGGTTTCCAGATTCGGGGCGTGAAAGGGGCAGAGTCAGAAGTTCTGACGGCTGATATTTACGTTTCGGCGATGCCGGTTGACCCGCTGAAGTTGATGATGCCGAAACCTTGGGCCGAAATGGGTTATTTCAAAAAGCTCGAAGGTTTGGAGGGTGTACCGGTGATTAATGTACACTTGTGGTTCGATCGCAAGTTAACAGATATCGACCACTTGCTGTTCTCGCGATCGCCCTTGCTGAGCGTCTACGCCGACATGAGCAACACCTGCCGCGAATATGCCAATCCAGACAAATCCATGCTGGAACTGGTACTCGCACCGGCCAAAGACTGGATAGGCAAGTCTGACGAAGATATCGTCGCAGCCACAATGGTCGAGTTAGAAAAACTCTTTCCCGACCAAATCCCAGAACCCGCCCAACTGCTCAAATATCACGTAGTCAAAACCCCACGTTCCGTCTACAAAGCCACTCCCGGCCGTCAAGAGTGCCGTCCCACCCAAACAACTCCGATTAGCAATTTCTATCTAACGGGGGATTATACAATGCAGCGTTATCTTGCGAGTATGGAAGGTGCCGTGCTTTCTGGTAAGCTGACAGCGCAGGCTATTTCAACGGCCAATAACAAATGAAAAATTAAGAATTTTTCATAAAACAGTAAAAAAATCTCCCGTTGTCTAAACGGGGGAATGTCAGTTCTAATCTTTAAATTTCTTATTCTCGGATGCTGCAACTGTCAAAACTCCAGTGCATGAGAACTCTGGCCTCTTTGGATGAATCCTACGAACTGTGCCGCCAAGTCACAGCGAGTTATGCCAAAAATTTTTATTTAGGCACTCAACTCATGCCCGAAGCTAAGCGTCGGGCTATCTGGGCGATTTACGTCTGGTGCCGCCGCACCGACGAACTCGTAGACGGGCCAGGTTCTGAGGCTACGACCCCTGAAACCCTAAATTTGTGGGAAAAACGCCTAGAATCGCTGTTTGCGGGGCATCCGCACGACGATTATGATGTCGCTTTGGTGGATACTTTGTCTCGTTTCCCGATCGACATTCAGCCGTTTCGAGAGATGATTGCGGGCCAGCAAATGGACTTGTACCGCAGCCGCTACGAAACTTTTGAAGAGCTCAATCTTTACTGTTATCGAGTAGCGGGTACTGTCGGGCTGATGTCGATGTCTGTGATGGGTGTGGACGAATCGAACCGGGCTGCCAACTGGAATTGGCACTGGGGAAATAAAATCCCCAAAGAAGAAGCAATCGCCCTCGGTATAGCCAAGCAGTTAACTAACATTCTGCGCGATGTCGGAGAAGATGCCAGTCGCGGCCGCATTTACCTGCCCTTAGAAGACTTAGCGCTGTTTAACTACACCGAAGAAGACTTGTTCAACGGTGTGATTGACGAACGCTGGCGGGAATTGATGAAGTTTCAAATTCAGCGAGCTCGCAAATTATACGCCAGCGCCGAACCCGGAATCAAAGTTTTGAGTCCCGATATCCGCTGGACAGTGTGGGCTGCTACGATGTTGTACAGCAGAATCTTAAATGCGATCGAACGGAATCAGTACGATGTTTTCCAGAAGCGGGCTTATGTCAGCAATTCTCAGAAACTGCTGTGTCTCCCCGCCGCTTGGATCAAGTCAAAAGTGCTTTAGCCGCTGGCCATATTGCTTCGATATCAGTCCGCGCCGGCGGACTTTGTTATGGCGCATCGAAATTCTATTCGGAGGGCTGATTTTTGCTTTCCAGCAATTGTTTTTCCTGCTGGAGTTTGGCTTCTAAATTGTGAATTTGTTCGCGGCGGGCTTCAAGTTCGATCGATCTGCGAGACAATTCTTGACCTTGCAAAGTGAGAGATTGGCGACACTCTTCTGCTTTCTGGGCTTCTTGCTGCAAAAAATCGGGAGTAAAGCCTGTGGCTAAATACTTTTTAACTAATTCTAGCACCCAGTTTGTAGCGGTTTGAACCTGCAAAATGTTGCGATTTTCGCCAATATCTGCTAATACTAGCATTCCTTCATTTAACACATTTTGATTAGAATTTGGCGGCACTATCAAGACAGTTTGTTCGGTAAGAATAGCCCAAGCCTCATCAGCATTTTGACAAGCCAGTAATTGCAGACTTATCTCATCTAAAATATCCTTCTTTTGTACTTGGGCTAAATATAGCATCAGGGTAATTGGTAATTGGTAATTGCGATTTTTTAACCAGTCTTAAAAACTACGATACAAATCCTGTAGGGGCGGGTTCACAAACCATTTATGGTAAGAATGAATAATATTATAAACCCGCCCCCACCAACAATAAAAATGTACGATGAATTTATTGGTAAGATGTTGATGTAAATAATGGCGGAGATGGGGCGGGTTTATGAGATTGTTTGTGAATTTCATAGATGGTTTATGAACCCGCCCCTACGGGATTTTGGGAGGTTTTTTATGCAGCGACGCACACCATAAACAAAAATGGCAATAACCTCAGAAACCGGGTTTCTTTCGAGATTTCTCGTAACTAAACAGAAAATTTCGTAGAAACCCGGTTTCTAGCCCCACCCGCGACTAATGACTAATGACTACTGACTAATGACTACTGACTACTGACTAAAACAACTTTAGCCGATCGCGCAAAATCTCAGCTTGTTTTTCGGCTTCAGCCAAAGCATCCCTCGCCCCCTGAACCACATCAGGAGTAGCCTTATCCACAAACTTCTGATTAGTCAAACGCGCCGCAGTATGCTTAATTTCAGCTTCCACCTTGCTTAACTTCTTCTCTAACTTACCGCGCAAAGCCACTAAATCCACCACCCCAGCCAGAGGAATCAATACTTGTACAGTACCGACAACCCCAGCGATTGTCTGTCCCAAATCTGCATCTAAACTAGCTGTCACCGTCAGATTTTCCACCCTTGCCAAATCTTTGATGTAAACGCTTCCATCCGAGAGAATTTGGCGTTCCTTCTCGCTTTCGCTTTGCAAAATCGCCGTCACCTTCAGACTCGGTTTGATATCAGAATCTGCCCGCAAATTGCGAATAGTGCGAATTGTCCCGAACAGCAACTCAAACTGCTGTTCTAATTCTGGATCGATCAGCGATGTATCCGCTTCAGGATAAGCTTGCAAAGCCAAACAATCACCGTCACCTGTTTGAGTCAGAGTGTGCCAAATTTCCTCAGTAATGTGCGGCATAAAAGGATGCAGCAATTTCAGAATTCCTTCCAATACAAAAGCAAAAGTTTGCTGCGCGACTTTCTTAGAATTTGGTTCAGCATCCTGTTGTAAGCGAGACTTGACCAACTCAATATACCAGTCGCAAAAATCACCCCAAATAAACTCGTAAAGATTCTTAGCCGCTTCTCCCAAACCGTAAGTTTCCAAAGAATTGCGGCTTTGTTGCACAACTTGATGATAGCGAGAAAGAATCCAGCGATCGCACAATTCCAAACCAACACCTTCTACAGCCGGACTTCCCAACTGCTGCGGAGTCTGTCCCTCCAAATTCATCATCACAAACCGGGCCGCATTCCACAGCTTATTTGTGAAGTTCCGGGACGCCTCGACTGATTTCGATTCATCAGTTTTGCGATCGTACTCCATGCGAATATTCTGCCCGGCCCCAATCACTTCCTTAACCAAAGTGTAGCGCAAAGCATCAGTCCCGTACTTAGCAATCAACAACAGCGGGTCAATACCATTGTTTTTACTCTTAGACATTTTGTGACCGTTTTCATCCAACACCAAACCGTGAATGTAAACAGTCTCAAACGGCATCTTTTCCGTAAAATGTCCTGCCATCATCGTCATTCTAGCAACCCAGAAAAAGATGATATCAAAACCTGTCACCAGAGTAGTTGTCGGATAGTAAAAATCAAAATCCTTAGTTTCCTCCGGCCATCCCAAAGTTGAGAAAGGCCACAAGCCAGACGAGAACCAAGTATCCAATACATCTGGATCTCTTGCTAATTCGACATCTTTGCCAAACTTAGCCTCCGCTTTTTCCCTAGCATCAGCTTCACTTTTAGCCACCACAAACGGCGTTGTATCAGTAATTTCGCCGTGAGTTTCGCTAACAGCATACCAAGCAGGGATTTGGTGTCCCCACCATAATTGGCGCGAGATACACCAATCTTTTAGCTTCACCAACCAATCGCGATAAACCTTTGTCCATCTGTCAGGAACAAAGACTGGTGAGTTACTTTTATCTAATGCTTCTAAAGCGCGTTGAGAAAGCGGATCTATTTTCACAAACCATTGAGTAGATAGCAACGGTTCGACGGGGACTTTGCCACGTTCGCTATACGGTACTGTATGTTTGTAATCTTCGATTTTTACCAGAACCCCGTCAGTTTCTAACCGCTTTACCACATTTTTGCGGGCGACAAATCTGTCTTGTCCCTGGAACTCTCCGGCATTTTCATTTAAAGTGCCATCTTTGTTCATGATGTTAATAAACGGCAAATTGTGACGCTTACCCATCTCGAAGTCATTCGGATCGTGGGCGGGAGTCACTTTGACGCAGCCAGTTCCGAAAGTTGGATCGACAAACTCATCGGCAATGATTGGAATTTCGCGATTGGCGATCGGCAAAGTGATAGTTTTACCGATAAGATGTTTATAGCGATCGTCCTGTGGATTCACCGCCACGCCAGTATCGCCCAGCATCGTTTCCGGCCGAGTAGTCGCCACCTCCAAATAACCGGAACCGTCGGTCAAAGGATAGCGGAAATGCCACAAATGCCCCTCAACTTCCTGCTGGTCAACCTCCAAATCCGACACAGCAGACTGACTCGCCGGACACCAATTCACCAAGTAATTGCCGCGATAAATCAGCCCCTCATCGTAGAGGCGAACAAAGGCTTCTAAAACCGCAGCGGATAGGCCTTCATCCATCGTAAAGCGTTCTCGCGACCAATCGACAGACACGCCCAAACTGCGGAGTTGATTAGTAATAGTATTGCCAGATTCAGCTTTCCATTCCCAAGCGCGTTCTAAGAATTTTTCTCGGCCTAAATCGTGGCGAGTTTTGCCTTCTGCTTTGAGTTGTTTTTCGAGAATTGTTTGAACTGCGATGCTAGCATGATCCGTTCCCGGCAACCACAGGGTATTGCGTCCAGTCATGCGGTGATAGCGGACGAGGACATCAATGAGGGTTTCTTCAAAGGCGTGTCCCATGTGGAGGCTGCCGGTGACGTTGGGGGGCGGGATGACGACGCAGTAGGGTTCGCCGCCTGTTTCTGGGTCTGCTTTGAAGGTTTGGTTGTCTTCCCAGTATTTTTGCCACTTGGTTTCGGTGGCTTTGGGGTCGTATTGGGGCGGTAGGTTTGCGGTCATTTGCTGCAAGGGTGCTGTTTTTATATTAAGATTGTGCCACAGAAGGGAGGAGAAGAGTTTTAAACCACATCAGTGCCAGAGGATGTTAGAGGGAAGAGCGATATTCAAGGCGGGGCGGGTTTACTATATCTCTCGTTTTCATTATATATCTTGGCGAAGCTGCCCCCTACAAATATTATGGTAATTGAGATGAAACATTGTAATTTTACGTTAAAATAAAGGTAGAATTCACAGGTATCATGGCATTATGAATGTAGCAGCACTTCGACATCAAATCGATCGATGGCTCGATCGACTCTCTCCAGAACATCTGGCATTGGTTGCGAGTTTTATAGAGTTTCTAAGCCAAAAGCAACGTCAAGGGGTAATCATTTCGCAAAATAATCTGCTAGAGGTTTTCTCAGCAGAAATCCAAGAGATGCCTGCTGCTAATTCTTTTAGTATTCCAGAACCCTCAGAAATTGACGGAGAGGGCCAATCTAAAACAGCGCTTCTACAAGATTTTCGGCAAGCTTGGCACGAAGCCATGACTGGGCAAACCATTTCGGTTGCTCAAATGTGGGAAGGAATTGAAAATGACTGACTTGCCCTTAATTCAAGTTATAGTTTCACCAACCTTCAATCGCAATTTACGCACTCTTGCCAAAAAATACCGCAGCATACGCAATGATATTCAACCCATTATCGAACAACTCACACGGGGAGAACTGCCAGGAGATCGAATTGCTGGAGTGGGTTATGCCGTCTTCAAGTTAAGAGTCCGAAATAGCGACACTCAAAAAGGTAAAAGTGGTGGATATCGTTTAATTTACTACGTCCAAACAGCAACGGGAATCATTTTGCTGACCGTTTACACCAAATCCGAACAGGTCGATATTGCAGCAGAGGATATTCAGAATATTATTACAGAATACGAGCAGCAGCAGAGCGAAGAGCGAGAGGATATTTAAGAGTTGGGGAATCTTTCGCCGTAGAAGATGAGGTTTCGATAGAAATTATCAAACAAAAGTTTGTAGTTTGTAGGTGGGATTTAACATTGGTGATATCTAATTGGGGCTTGCTGAATATAACTAGAAGCTATGACTGCCAACGGTTTCAAGGTTTTTAAAGACAAAAAAGTGCAAGGTTATGACGTTTGTCGGCTCAAAATCCTTGGATTTCGGTGGAAAATTGTGGAGTAAATTTGAAAACCCATCTCCGAATCTCCCATTTTTCAAGCTGTTTGGCACCTAGATTCGATTTGTGGACTTTTTCAGCAAGCCCTAATTGTTTAAAACTTCCGAAGTCTTGAAGAATGCGGATTTTTAAGGCATATTAACGGCCTTTACGACTGTTTACAAATATTATTTGACCTCCTTATAATCCACCCCATAACTCGTATCTCTCCCCGACAAATACGTCGTTTTCCCGGTTAAAGTCTCCAAAGTTTCTCTGGTTTTACTCGAAGTAATCGTATTCAGCGGTACTCCTAACTTGCTAGCCAAACCAGCGGCTACGCCCACACCTTGTCCTTGATAAATATTCACTGTCGCAATTCGCCCGACTGATACCGCCATACCGACATATCCGGACGATCGCCCTACAATAGCTAAATTACTCACTTTACTCGCCAAAGCGCTCTCTATCCCGAAATTATACACCGGCAGCGACGGAATTCTCGAATCCAAATCCTTGACTCCGCCCCGCAAGTCGAAATCATAGGAGAAACTGCCGATCGACTTTTCGGGTAATGTGCCACCTTGGATAATCTCTTTCCCCGTCAGCGGCGCTACCACATCGCGCACATTCAAAGTTTGTCTGATATAAATCTCATCCGGGATAAATAGTCTCACATCTTTACCCGATTTTTTTTGCAGCCATTCTTGCAGGTATGATATTTCTTGAACCATTGCAGGAGTCGGTTTTCTGCCGTTAGCTTCCATCTTCATCAATTCGTCAACTTTGTATTTAAACAAAAACCCGTTCCACGACATCGAGTTATTTTTATAAACGCAAATATTTGCCTTATCAAAGAAGAATCCTTTTTCTTGAGTGAAGGGGAGATTTCTATCTACGTGATAGGCTGCCCCGATCGCTACGCTTCTGATATTATATCCATCTGTATAGGCCTGATAAATCGTACTGTCAAAGTTCCTCATCCAGAATTCTGTACTGGCAGGATCTTTATATTTGCTAATGCTAGTTTTAATCTTTTCTACTAAAGGAGTGTCGTAGAGAATCTTATCTTCTATTTTGCGTAAATCGGCGATCGTTAGCCCGGTAATTGTCGGAACTACAGATATAGCTAAGGATTCATTTTTCGATTTTATGTTTTGCGATTCATATCCTGTATAATAAGATAATCCGGCTTTTCTTGCCAGTTCTGCATCTTGAGTTACATCAATAAAGGAATTAGCTTGTATTTTGCTTTTACTGTTGTTGACTTCGGCATATTCAATTTTATTATTGACTACGTGAGGAGTCAGAGTTGAGTTGGAAATAACTTTAACTCCGGCTTCGGAAAGCATCTCTTTAAGAGCTTTGTCGGCGGTTTTTGGTTCTAAGCAAGATTCGGGAACATTGGCTTTATCTAAGAATTCCCGGAAACATTGGGCGTAGGGTTGGCGGTACCAGTCGGGGATTTTATCTAAATCGACGTAACCTAAACCGCCGCGGGTGAGTACGCCGCCCAAGAGATCAGTTGCGTAGTTCGATCGCACGATCGCAACTTTGCCTTTTTCACCTAAAGTTTTCTTAGCCCATATCGCCGCACATATTCCCGGTACTTCATCGCCATACACTACTACATCGAACTTTCTATCTGCTGATGTTTGAGGCAATTTTGAAGTTTTGCTGGTTGTGTGTCGGAGACTTTCGGTGTCTGATGTGGCGCTGGCTGGGTTTCTGTGTGTGATGTCGTTGGCAGCTTTTTGGAAGTGCCCTGAGTCAACTAAAATTTTGACTGCTACGAAGAAGATTGCGATCGAAGCTAATTTCTTGAAGGTAGAGGGCATTTAGTTGACTCGTTGATAAATTTGCATTACCTGAAAGCGCTGTTCAGGGTTGACGCAGTTGAATATACCACTTTTAGGTAAGTTTGGGATAACTTTCGCATTTGTTTGGCTGCGCGCTTGTGGTTTGAGAAGGCAAGTGGCGGCGGTGGAGGCGATCGCACTTTTGACTCTCTGACTCCCTAATTTACTGGTAATGTGATATGTAGTGGGCATAAAAGGGCGATCGCGACTTAGCTCAATAGTTTCTCATGATGCAGCTACCTGATGAAATTGAGGGAACCATAACAAAATGACAAAAAATATACAGATAACGATCGAAGCAATTGACCATACATCCCCTCATTTGCAAACCGTTATAGCACTAGGTGATGCCAATAAAAAAACTCTGGGCTTATTACCAAGAGATGCTTTTATAGAATATGCAATCAAGCGCACGATCCTTGTAGCTATCGATCCAGATAAAAATTGTATTGGTTATCTGCTATACCGGAAGGCGATCAGAAAGCACGCAATTGTTATTGTTCATCTCTGCATCAATCCGTCATGGCGTGGCAAAGATGTTGCTAAAAAGCTAGTCAATTACTTAAGTCAAAAAACTCAGGATTTTTATAGGATTGAGCTAAAATGCCGCCGAGACTATGGAATAGACGGGATGTGGTATAAATTAGGCTTTGTTCCCTTAGATGAAAAGACCGGAAAAAGTAAGGATGGTAAGCTTCTTACAGTTTGGTGGCTAGAGCACAATCATCCTACCATATTTTCTTATGCTGCTAATCAGAAGCTTGAATCTAAGCTTTGTGCAGTCATCGATACAAGCGTTTTCTTGGAATTGCACGGAAATGAAGAGCTTAAAACTACAGAATCCGACTCTCTGCTCGCTGATTGGTTGCAGGATGATTTAGAGTTGTGCATCACCGATGAAATTTTCAATTATATCAATACAATTGATGATGCTCAATTAAGAAATAGCAAACGATCTTTGGCTAATACTTTTACTCATTTGTTGTATGATAAAACCCAAATTAAAAATATTTTAGATTCAATTACTCAACTTTTAGCCGAACAATCTATAACTTTTGATAGAGCCACAACAAGTCAATTAGCTATGATTATTGCTTCTGATTCTCAGGTATTTGTTACTCGAAACACAGAAATCCTGAATTTAGCTGATGAACTTTATCGAAAATTTACACTGGAAGTAATTAGCCCAACAAATTTAATTTTAAAATTCGATGATATTCGCAGAAATGTTGAATATCAACCTGTTCGCTTAGCTGGTACATTTCTCAAGATGAAAATTATCCAAAAATTTGAAGAATCACGATTGATTGAGAGTTTTTATGCTAGTGAAAAGGGAGAAAATGAGGGAGATTTTCAACAACGACTACGCCATATTATTGCGAATAAAAATAAATTTCAATGTTGTGTTTTTTTACAAAATGAAAATATACCACTTGCTTTAATTGTTTTTGATAGACAGGAAAATTACGAACTAAAAGTGACAATTATGCGAATTCGTTCTGGGGCTATAGCGGCTACACTGGCACGGTACTTGGTTTTCTATTCTCTATCACTCTCAGCCCATGAAAATCGACAGTTTACCAGAATTATTGACCCCTATCTGGAAAAAACAGTTTTACAAGCTATTCAAGAAGATGCTTTTGTTCGAGTTAATGATGGGTATATGAAGGCGAACATTGCTGTTGCAAAAACATCAGCAGAACTATCTAAGTACCTTGCAAAATTAGCGGCTATGGGACAAGAATATAATTTTTGCCTTAAAATTGCAGAAACTCTTAATACCAAAGAATTAACTCAAGATTTAATAACCATATCTGAGCTTGAACGTCACCTTTGGCCAGCTAAGATTATTGATGCTGACTTGCCTGCATTTATTATTCCTATTCAGCCAAGATGGGCAAAAGATTTGTTTGATGAAGAGTTGGCTAATCAGTACCTCTTTGACTCTCAATCCGACCTAGCTTTAAGGCGCGAACTGGTGTACTATAAAAGAAATAATGGCGGTCTAAAACCTCGTGTTATTGGTAGAATTTTATGGTATGTGAGCTCTGATACATCATTTACTTTAGGGACACAAGAGGTGAAAGCTTGCTCTAGGTTAGAGGAAGTTATTATAGACAAGCCGGAAAATTTATATAGACAGTTTCGCAGTTTAGGTGTATATGAATTAAAAAATTTAAATACAATAGCAAAAAACCAACCAGATCGAGATATTATGGCTATAAGATTTAGCTATACTGAGATATTCACTAAACCGCTGACATTAAAGAGGCTTCGGGAAATACTTGGCAATCAAACAACGGTTCAAAGTTTATTTAAGATTTCAAAGGAACAATTCGCAATAATATATAATGAAGGAACCGCGAAATGAAGAAAGGATTGTAACGAATGTCAAGTATCTTGCTATTATCTATTCGACCGGAATACGCCAACAAAATATTCGACAGTAATAAGACTGTTGAATTGCGGCGCGTCCGCCCTCGATTATTGAACGAAGGCGATTTAGTGTTAATTTACGTTTCTTCTCCGATAAAAGCTGTATTCGGTTCATTCAAAGTGGATTCTATTATAGAAAAACCAATTGCAGAACTTTGGGAGGAGGTTGAAGACAAAGCAGGCATTTCATCGGAAAAATTTTATGACTATTATCAAGGTACAAAAACAGGTATTGGAATTTTTTTGAAAGATATTCATAGGTTTAGCCAACCAGTAGACTTACAGCGTTTAAGAAAAAAGTTACCTGAGCTTAAACCACCACAAAGTTATCGTTACATTACGGATAAACAGTTAAAAATGGTCAAGTCTTTAGGAGAATGTTCGAGATAAATGTTTACTACAATAATTTAGTAATTAATAGTTGGCAAGAGCAGTATGCTAGCGGAAAAAAAAGCTGAGTTCGTCATGCTATTTGAGGAATTTGTCAGTTCATATCCATACACTCCCGATGGGTTGCATCACACAGCGGCTTACCAGGAGCAGCGTCAGCAGGGGCGTCGAAATTTTGAAGCGATCGCTGCTGCTGCTGAGTCTGGAGAAGATGTGACTGAATCTGTAATGTTGCAACTTCTACCTTACCAAGACTCTCCTACTAATCGAAAAAGAGGAGCCTGGATTCATATTAATCCGTGCCTCCCAAAAAAGTTAGTATTGCATTCAAAATTATATAAACTAGACAAATGGTCAATACTTCCCGTAAGACCAAGAATTGCCGACTATATTATCTATTTCGTCGGCTGTTGTAACGAGGATCCGAGTCGGCTATATTCAGCCTGTAGAGATTTTTTAGAAATGCCAGTATCCTTATTTGGCAAGATATGCCAGACAGGAATGCTAACACCTATCCTCAATGCTCTCCGTCCCGATGACTTTCTCGCGATTAATGACAAGTCAATACAGGTTATTAACTATTTCGCCAATACTTCGTATAGCAAAAAGCTAATAGACTACTCCTCTGCTAACTTCACCGGACGCGAGCTGATTGAAGAATTAACTAAAGAAATGCACCAGACTGGCGTTCCATCTATTCGAGATGACGATCTATTTGATATGTTCTGCCACTGGCTTGTCGAAATAAAAAAATATGACTTTTTTTGTAACGAAGTGCCACTCGTAGATGAGGAAATTGTGTTTGAATACGCTGTAGAAGAACTAAAGTTGCAACCGGAATATCTTTTGAACCAATGTGCCGAAGAAACGGGTTTTCAAACAACCCAACTAACCCAATGGATACACACCATTAACCGCAAAGGCCAAGCCATCATCCAAGGCCCGCCCGGAACCGGAAAAACCTTCCTCGCCCAAAAACTCGCCCAACACTTAATCGGCGGCGGTGACGGTTTCTCAGACACGATCCAATTTCATCCAGCTTATACTTATGAAGACTTTATTCAAGGCATCCGCCCCCAAAGTCAAGACGGGCAATTAACTTATCCAATAGTTCCCGGTAGATTCCTAGAATTTTGTGAAAAAGCCGAAGCCTGTGAAGATATTTGTGTTCTGATCATTGATGAAATTAATCGCGCAAATCTCTCTCAAGTCTTTGGCGAATTAATGTATCTCCTAGATGACCGACAAGACACAGCACGCTTTATTAAACTAGCCAGCGGTCAACAATTTAGAATCCCTACAAATGTCCGCATTATTGGCACAATGAACACCGCAGACCGTTCTATTGCCTTAGTTGATAATGCCCTCCGTCGCCGCTTCGCATTCATCCCCCTTTATCCTAACTATGAACTGCTAAAAAACTATCATATTAGAGAGCAAACAGGTTTTCCAGTTGATCAATTAATTGGTATTCTCGAAAATATCAATCGGACAATTAACAACAAACATTATGAACTCGGTATCTCCTTCTTTTTAACAAAAACTTTAGCTGAAGATATCCAAGACATTTGGCAAATGGAAATTGAGCCATACCTCGAAGAATACTTCTTTGATGACCAGGCAAAAATGGATGAGTTTCTCTGGGATAAAATCAAAGACGACAAATTGAACAATTGAGAATCTAACGCTACCATTACCAAAAACACGGCGTTATAGCAGTAACCGTAGGGTGTGTCGCTATAGACAATCCTCAATCAAGAGCGACAATCTAATAGCGACGCACCTGCTCCATCGCGCTCTTAGAAATCAACCCTCCGTTTCACTTCGCCCAACATTTTTGTTTTAAGCAAGCTTTTTTCTAAATGATGTAAGGTGCGTCGCTGTGAGATTGTCGGTTTTTATTGAGATATTTTCCAGGGCAACACACCCTACGAATAATGTTGTAAAATTCGTAAATTTAGTATTATGGTATTTATGAAACGAGAATCACCCCAAATTATCAAACTTACAGAATATAAATCCGAAAGCTTTGAACGAGATTTTATCCCCGAATCAGTAGGAGAGAAAATATACCAGAATTATGCTAAGCAAATAGATATAGAATTTCCAAATCCTAAAACTAAATATAAATGGCAATTAAAATCTCAAGGCATTGTTGGAAATATTCCAATCACTCCACAATTTCACATTGTCATCAGCCCAAAAGTTCCGATCGCAAATTTATTCGGAATGCTTGAGTATACCTACAAACTTAATAAATATTTTCTTCAAGGACAGATTGAGTGCGAATCTTTAGAACAAGTCTATAAACGATTAGCTAACATCCTTGCTCATAAAATTCTCGAACGCTGTCGCAAAGGATTATATCGCGATTACTTACCCAAAATAGAAAAACTTGCCTATATTCGCGGCCGCATTGATGTCCGGCAAGCTGTACAAAAACCTTGGGATGTTAAACTAAAATGTCACTATAACGAACAAACAGGCGATATCGAAGACAATCAAATTCTGGCTTGGACACTCTTTATAATTGGCCGCAGCGGTTTGTGCGGCGAATCTGTCTCATCGACGGTGCGAAAAGCTTTTCACGCACTCCAAGGATTTGTTACCCTAACATCTTTTAAACCAGATGCTTGTATCGATCGCACTTATCACCGTTTGAATCAAGATTATCAAATATTACACGCTCTCTGTCGCTTTTTTCTCGAAAATACTGGGCCAAGTCACGAAAAGGGCGATCGCGAAATGCTCCCTTTTTTGATAAATATGGCTAGTTTATATGAACAATTTGTCGCTGAATGGCTCAAAGCAAATACACCAAAAGGCTTTAATGTCGAACCAAAATACCCAGTTAAACATGACAAAGATTATTCCGATGAGATTGACTTAATTATACGCGATATTGAAACAAATGAAATCCTGTACGTCCTCGATACCAAATACAAAGCTCCTGATCGGGTAGACAGTCGTGACCGTCATCAAATAGTTGCCTACGCAACAGCAGTAAACTGTAAAAATGCAATTCTCATCTACCCGCAAGACCTCAAACAGCCACTAGATATAAAAAATGACGATATTCAAGTTCGCAGTCTAAAATTTTCCCTAGATAGCGACCTCCATGAAGCCGGAAAAACCTTCTTAACCTCTCTACTTCCAAACACCCTCCCCTAACTCTTCTCTGCGCCCTCTGCGCCCTCTGCGGTTCATTTCTCCACAAAAAAAGAGGCGCAATTGCGCCTCCCAAATCTTTCATGTCCGCGTTCTAAACACTAACAGCCACTTTCGATTCTTTCGCAGTCAACTTCTCGTAAGTCGCCCGCATCTTCAATCCCACTAACACTTGGAATAAACCTGTTCCATTGTTGGAACCGGGATATTCGCGGTGCTGGAGCAACAGGTGAGTTAACTCGCCTTCGTACTTCGCAGAAGTCTTGCTCAAATGGCTTTCGATGTAAATAACTTCTTCGAGATTCTCGAACTGACCGTCTACTTCCAAAATCGAGACTTCGTGACCGTAGAAAGCGTCTGGGCCGTAGTACATCTTAATTCCGGGATAGGAACAAGTCAGTTTGCGACCGCAAGGAACCCAGTTAATTGTTGAACCTTCGTCAAACAAATACGCAGGTTCAAAATTGGCGACGCCTTCGCGTTGGATCATTTGGACGCGCAGAACTTTCCGTTCTTTGTCGTCTTTGATCAAGTTGGTGGGCAATACTTGAATTACCACATCAGCATATTGCTTTTGTGGATCGATGTAGGCGGTGAAATCTGGTTTGCGAGCGTTGATCGCAAACAGCACGTCTTCGTAACGGTGGCCCCGTTCCGCCATGTCGCGCTGGATTTTCCAAGCAATTTTAACTTCGTCGCTGATGTCGAGGTAGACGCTGAAGTCGATGAGATTTCTCACTCGCTCGTCGTAAAGGGGGTGCAGCCCCTCAATCACGATGATGTGATTCGGCTCTACCCGCTCAGGAGGATCGAGCAGACCGGTTTCGTGGTTGTAAATCGGTTTGTCGATCGCCCGGCCTTCTTTGAGCGCTTTCATTTGCTCGGCCATCAGGTCAAAATTGTTAGCTCTGGGGTCTAGGGCGGTAATCCCTGTTTCCTTGCGCTGCTTGCGATCGAGACAATGATAGTCATCGAGGCAGATTACGGTAACGAAATCTTCCCCGAACAAATCTGTCAATCGGCGCAAAAAAGTAGATTTTCCGCAGCCGGAGTCTCCAGCAACGCCAATTAAAACCACGCGATCCGGCTTACTTGTCATACTTTCCCTCTAAAAAAATCACTGTTTACTAACTCAAGTCTAGATTCCACAAAATTTAAGGCCGCAGGTAGCGTGCCAGCTTTGTGCGATTTTGTTGCTACCCCGATCGGATCGAGCACTCACCAGCATACAGGAGTCAGTTGACTGCCTGCGAGGGAAGACCCAAGCAATCTTCAAGGCAATTGACATACTCCCCAACCCTCAAGGCATGGGGATTGTGGATTCAAACAGCTTCTGGCAAGCACAGCTTGTCCGATCTGGCCTGGCCTCTAGGTTGATGCCCCAACCTATTTGAGATTTTTTGGACTATGGAGTTGAGACGGGATTTTTACATCTGGCGAATCAACAATATATAGTTCCATCACGATTCCCGTCCGATCGGGCTTGCCCGCTCGCCTGCCTTATAGGATGGGATCGTACCCCAATTTTTTGGCTATTAATGCTAACTTTAGTGATTAATCTTACCAGAATGCGTCCGCCCACTACAAGCTCAACGTCATTTAATCAAATCGTGCTTTAAGTTTTACTTCATTATAAATTGTATATTTCAATGCCGTATTCCCTTTGATAAGTTAAATCCTCTCCCGATATCGGCCTGGGCCTCTGCCGAATCCCTAAATCAGAAGGAGCGATCGGGGCCGATCCCGCGATCGGGTAAAATATTGGCAGTACGCAGACAACAATAGCTATAGGTCAACACCTGAACGCAGCCGGACTCGATAGCCGGCGTGATGTTCGGCTGATTGGGAACTGGAGGCGCGATCGACCAAAAATTGACACGCCCGCCCGCAACGGCGAAGCCCAAAGATTGGCGCGGCCAATTAGTCCAGATGGCCTTAAGAAAAAAGTAAATTGAGTCTAACGTCACATTCTCTATCTTTATAACTCTGTATCGTGAAGGACAAGCAACAAATGTACAGCCCAAGCATCTCTGGTGTAGCTGCCAACTCAGAATCAGGCAGCCGCATCTTTGTTTACGAAGTCGAGGGTATGCGTCAGAGCAAAGCAACTGACGAAACAAATCACCCAATTCGCCGTAGCGGTAGCGTGTTTATCTCCGTGCCCTACGATCGCATGAATCAGGAAATGCGGAGAATTGCTCGCATGGGTGGCAAAATCGTCAGCATCCGCCCATCAAACGGCGCTCCCGAAACTCATAGCAAAGTTGCACCAGAAGCAGGGCTACAGAGTCAGAAATCTGGAGAAAAAGCTAAGCCCATGACTCAAGCCAAGGAAAAAGTTCAGGTTCCTGTTAACCTCTACAAGCCAGCCAATCCCTATATTGGTAAGTGCATTTCTACAGAAGAAATGGTCAGAGAAGGCGGCGAAGGCACAGTCCGCCACGTCACCTTCGACATTTCTGGTGGCAAATTGCACTATCTCGAAGGTCAAAGTATCGGGATTATTCCCGATGGGACGGATAAAAACGGCAAACCTCACAAAATTCGGCTTTACTCGATCGCCTCTACCCGTCACGGCGACAACCTCGACGACAAAACAGTCTCGCTGTGCGTCCGCCGGCTAGAGTACAAACACCCAGAAACAGGCGAACAAGTGTTGGGCGTTTGTTCGACTTTTCTGACCGGTTTGGAAGCAGGGGATGATGTCAAAATCACCGGCCCAGTAGGCAAGGAAATGCTCTTGCCCGATGACGAAGATGCCACCGTAATTATGATGGCTACCGGTACGGGTATTGCTCCTTTCCGCGCTTATTTGTGGCGGATGTTTAAAGAAAACAATCCCGATTACAAATTCAAAGGTTTAGCTTGGCTGTTCTTTGGAGTTGCTTACACTCCCAACATTCTTTATAAGGAAGAGTTGGAAGAATTGCAGCGCGAGTTCCCCGATAATTTCCGCTTGACTTATGCCATCAGCCGCGAGCAAAAAACTGCTGACGGTGGCAAGATGTACATTCAAAGCCGGATCAAAGAGAACGCAGACGAATTGTGGGAATTGGTTCAAAAGCCGAACACTCACACTTACATCTGTGGTTTGAAGGGAATGGAAGGCGGAATTGACGAGGGAATGTCTGCTGCATCTAGCAAGCACGACGTTGACTGGACAGGCTATCAAAAACAGTTGAAAAAACAGCATCGCTGGCACGTTGAAACATATTAATGTGTGACCTGATTTAATTTGTTGAATTGTAGGGTGGGCTTTTGCTCACCCTATATTTTTATTTGAAACAGTTTTCAGCTTTGAGTAATACCAATTTGAAGAAATATTGCAGAATCAGAAATTAGAGATTTTCACCTGTAGGGAAACGGCAATGCCGTGTCCGGTCGAGAGTGATGACGCGAGGACAGATAATTTATATACGGTTAATAACCGTAGCAGCAATTTTTCACGCATGGTATAACTTATTCACCAAAGACAAGTGTTAAAATATACATTAAGCTCACTCACCGAAAAAGGGAGATGACTGACATGGTACTAATTTCTACCCAAAAACTAACCTTTGAAGAATATCTGAACTATCAGGGAGAATCAGGTGTTTGTTATGAATTATATCGGGGTAATTTGATTGAAATGCCAACACCTACAGCAATACATATCAAAATTTGTGAATTTTTGGTTTACCAGTTCCGGCGCTTCTTTGCAACACATAATCTACCGCTAGTTGCAGTTGTCACTACCGCAGTCCGAACTGAGGAAAACTCTTCCCGCGTTCCTGATGTTGTGATTTGCACTCGGAGTCTGTGGGAACAAGTCTGCGCGCAACCTGGTTCCGCAGTGCTGGACTTTGAAGAAAAACCGCTGTTAGTTATCGAAGTTACCAGTCAAAATTGGCGGGATGACTACATCCGCAAGCGTGCAGAATATGATTTGATTGATATCCCTGAATATTGGATTGTAGACCCAAATCTACTGAAAATACGAGTGTGTAGCCGTCCCGAAAATGAAGGCAGTTATTCTCACCAAGAATTTTTGCCGGGACAGCAAGTTCAGTCTGTACAGTTCGCTGAATTTATTTTATCGGTGAATCAAGTGCTATCTCCGCCCCAAGTAGAAGATTTAATTCGAGAAGAAGAAGCGCAGCGACAGCAGCTAGAACAGCAAGTCGAAAGACTAGCCCAGCGACTCCGAGAAATGGGGGTAGATATCGATACAGAAGTTTGAATTGTTATACCAAGTTAGATCCCCGACTTCTTAAAGAAGTCGGGGATCTGTATATTGAGTTTAGTTAAATGACAAATTGCTTTATTATCATACAATGATTGTAGATTAGAGTTTCAACGGGTCAAAGTCGTGGCTTTCAAAATTGGTTTGCTAGGTTTGGTTAAGTTTACTTACAAAAGCATAAATTTCAAAATTTATATGATAAATAAATAATAAGGATATGCAAGATTCTGGATACGAGGGTCAGAAAGTAGCCTATGTCAGTAAAAATTATTCGAGCAGCCTTTCGCGAGATACAAAAACTGTCCTATGACAATTTTCAGATAGTTTACCAGATTATCAGTGGTTTGAGCCAAGGCAGCCATCAAGATGTTAGAAGTTTACAGGGACATGAAAGACTGTGGCGAACTCGTCAAGGTCAACTGCGTGTGATCTGGGAACGAGATTCTGGCAATATTGTAGTGATTAAAGCTGGTTTGCGAGGAGATGTTTATGATAGGGTGTTTGACAGTCGCGATCGCACAGATTCGCTGGAAATAAAGGCAATAGAAGAATTGAATAAACCTCAAGGAACCGCACTAATAGATCATCCAGCTTATGAAATTCCACTAGAAAATACTAATTGGAACCAAGAAGAAAATCGTTGGTACAAATTTATTTATGCCAACTATTATCGCTACTCACCAGTGCTAACCCGTTACCAAAAACAGCCATTTGATGAGTTGATGCAGCATGGGATATGGTCTACAAAGAATTGGTTAGTTCAGAGTGCGCCAGGAACAGGGAAAACTGTATGTGCGGCTCTTCTAGCTTGTGAACTTCATCGCGATCAAAAGTGGAACACAATGCTTATTGTTCCTCCATCAGTGCGTGAAGATTTGGAAAATTACTCAGAGATAAAGAAGATAAAAGAGCAAAATTCAGAAGGTTTTTGGCTTGGAACCTTTCCTGATTGGGTGCGTGAAGTAGATCCAGAATTGGGCGATCGCCTAGCAACTTCAGAGGAAGAATTAGAAGCTCTGCGAGAAGTCGTGAGATTCCAGCCTTTCGCACCCAGCTTAGGAGAAATCAGTTCGCGAGATGTTTTGCTATATCAAGCTTTCGTTCTGGATCAAGAAAATTCTAACCAGCCTAGAAATGCCATCTACCAAGAGAATAGACAACGTATTGAGATTCTTGAGCATATTAGACCAGAATGGTGGAGAAGAAAGTTAGGGAATCGCCTCTGTAACTTGGATGTTGCGACTCAACTTAAATCTGCTGCGCCTCCCCCTCCTTACCAAAACCAGCCTACTATTTTAATTGTCGATGAATCCCAAGATTTTTTATTAGCTAAGTTAAAGGCTCTAATTGCTGTAAGAGAAGCTTGGGAAAACCAGAGACATTCAACTTATCTCTGGTTGTTGGGAGACTTAAATCAGAGAATTCAACCCGTAGACTTTGACTGGGGGCAACTAGAGTTAGGCAGGCGCATTGAACTTAAGTACAATTATCGAAATTCACGCCATATCTTAAAGTTTGCCAATCAGTTTTTAGAATTTGCCAATCAAGAAAATGCTAGGTATGATGGCCGGCATTTTCCCGAACCGAGCGATCCTGAATATGCTGTTGAAGAAGGTGAGCAAGTGCGCTTACTAGAATACTCTTCATCGGAGTTAGCTTTAGAGTTTTTAGGGCTTTTAGAAGAGTTTTTAGATTTGCTGCAAGTAAAATCATCTGGAGAGGGACAGGGTGAAAGGTATTTTCTTCAGCAGTCAGCAAACCAGGTGAAAGTTCTGTGGACTAATCCAGATGAGAATCAATACGAATTCAGTAATATAGAAATTTTGAATGCAGAAAAAGCTAAAGGACGGGAGTTTGATGCTTGCGTAGCTTTTCGCATATTTGAGAATAATGGGACATCTCGGTTAGAAGAGAGTTTTCAATGGTACACATTGCTAACGCGCCCTCGTTCTCGCTTATTAGTGGTAGCAACTACAGAAGAATTAGAGAGGATTGGTAGGAACTACTTTGAATGTTGCCAAACTATTGATGCAGAAGAAGCTATTAGTTGGATTACTGAATTTGCGAGTGGTGTTGACATAAATATGCTCATAGATAACGTTCAAAAAACTCAAGAAAAATTGCTGAAAGGCTGTGACAATGGCCATCCATACTTGGATACTTATTTTGTTTTAAATTTAGCTAAAATTGAAAGTGAAATTCTTTACCAATGGGAGCAAGAAGCAATCAATAGATTACAGGGTGTTGCTAATTTTTATTTATTAGCGATCGCTAAACTGTTAAATAACCAATATTTTATATTATTATATTGTCATTTTCATGCCTTGATTCAGCAATGCCGATTACAGCAGCGTTCTAATTCTTTACAAGAGGAGTTAGAAAATGTTCCTAGTGATAATATTTCTCTACGCTGTTTGCTGTTACGGGCAATGAACTGTTCTTGGCAAGCAGTTGAGGAAGCGTCTCGTTTTCAAAATAGTAATCAGGAGGAATATAAACGTTTAGTTGAAAGTATTGCCCAAGATTTAGAACACAAAGATTTACTCTATGAAGCAGCGCGAGTCCGTGAGAAAATAGAACAACCTATACCGAAAAATTTTCCTTTTTCTGATAAAATAGCCAATCGTTCGGGCTCTTTGGTATCGTTACTCTGTCAGGCTATGCTCGATCGCCCTTTTCCAGATGCGTTAGACAAATAGACTGAAATAATTTATTATGAAGTGACTGTAATAGAGGTAAGTTGTGAAAATGCAAAATGATTTTGAAATAGCCGGTCAACTCAATCTTCTCTGGGAAAAGATTAGTGAGGGTATCACAGAAGCTAATAAGGTGCTTGAGCAAGTAAGAAAAGTTGAGCTAGATGTATCCAGTGCGGAAAAGGCGAACGCGGAAATAGCAGAAGTTATTGAGGTAGAGACATCCCGTGCGAAAAGCGAATTTGAGCTAGAGATATCCCGTGCGAAAAGCGAATTTGAGCTAGAGATATCCCGTGCGATAAGTGAAGTTCAACCAGAGATATCCCGTGCGGAAACGGCGAAAGCAGAAATCGCAAAAGTTATTGAGGTGGAGATATCCCGTGTAGAAACGGCGAAAGCAGAAATCGCAAAAGTTATTGAGGTGGGGATATCCCGTGCGAAAAGTGAATTTGAGCTACAGATATCCCGTGCAAAAAGCGAATTTGAGCTACAGATATCCCGTGCGATAAGTGAAGTTCAACCAGAGATATCCCGTGCGGAAACGGCGAAAGCAGAAATCGCAAAAGTTATCGAGGCGCAGATATCCCGTGTAGAAACGGCGAAAGCAGAAATAGCAGCATTTGAGTCTTTAATCAAGGAAATAGGGGGATCTGCGGGTTTAAAAAAGCTGTGCCACGAGCTTCAGGAAGGGCGCGAGGTGGCGTTTAAACTTGAGACATATCATCAGCAAGAAAACCAGAAACTGTTGTTAGAAAAAATGGCTCAACAGCAACAGCAATTTATCAGGCAAGGAAAACTGGAGCAAGAAAACCAGAGGGTGCATCTCACTTTGGCAAATACATCAAATTGAAAGTTGACCGTTGAGATAAGCACAGCGAAGAGAAAGGATAG
>NZ_JAUBVR010000157.1:0-4033 GCF_036705955.1 Microcoleus sp. A6-C6
CGCTTTGGCGTACAAACATCCAAAAAAGGCGGCGAGATAGTCCAATCCGGGCCCGAAAAGCAGTAAGACTCGTTCGCCGCCCAGGCCCAAGGCCTGAAGCCGCGCCGCGTGCGATCGGGCGATCGCATCTAACTCTCGATAAGTCAAACTGGCGGTTTCAGTTTTTCCGTCTAACAGAAATGTATATTTCTGCTCAGGTTGGTGTAACGCTCTGTTTTGTAGGAGTTCTACTAAATTGGTACAACTTTCGGTGAGTTGGTTTCCCTTAATGCTTTCGTCACTCATCGATTCTTTTTTACCTATAAATCTTGTTTGCAGTACGCCAACCAGTTCCGCCAAATTCTTTCCACATAGACGTTCTGTGAACAGTTTTCGGGCGTTACGAGTCTCTTATCAGCGCGTTTGAGTCTTCAATCCGGGTATTAGCGCTGCTTTTCACGTTTTGTTGTCGATCGGGCTATTCAGCAATGGCTCCGGGGCGATTTCAGTCCGAGCCAGCTTTGATATCAGCTTCAGGGGCTTTACGGCTATCGACTTTAAGTATCCTATGCTAGATGATATCTATTGTCAAGAGTTCTTGAGATAATTTTTTGACTCCTATCGTTTCCTATATGACATTTTTTTTAACTCTTGCCATAGTATTTTAGGCGATCGTTTGTCTACCTCTGACAAGCAACCATAATAGGCAAGTGCTGCCTAACTAGATAGAGGGGTGACACCCCCTATCTTAAAATGCAATAATTTTTCATTAGTTAACTCTTGACAGATGCAAGTGCTCTGTTATCTAATTAAGTGACTTTCTCATTAAGCATCCAGCGACTACTTCCTTTAACCGAGGAAAGTGCCAACCGTGGGCGATCGTCCACAGTTGGCATCGGACTGAGGCGATCGCCCTCAAGCACTTCCTGCCAGACAAAGGCTGCTAGCGACGGGAAAATCCGATCGAACTGCGCCGGACAACTGGGCCGGATCTTCGGCTGGTTAGTTTCACTCCTGCCCAGAAGAGCAGCAACCCTGCCACAAATCGTGTTGTGTAAGCAACGCAAACCACATATCCGAAGTTCTATCAATTCTTGATTTAACAGTAATGAAAAGATCGCAGCTATTATTAAGCAGCCTTGGGCTGGCAGGAATCGTGTCGGCGTTAGTCGCTGGGCCGACGTGCGCTTCCAACATCGCGCAGGTGACGGGCGTTCGCCTCAACCCCACGCCAGAAGGCATTGAAATCATCCTAGACACAGAAGATGGAAGACCCCTGCAAGTCTTCAGCACCAGCTTTGGCGAAACTTTACAAGTTGACGTGATCACCGCTCAACTGCGATTATCGGGGGGAAATGAGTTTCGTCAAGACAAACCGGCTGCGGGAATTGCTTCTGTCACCGTTACTCCTTTAGATAACAACAGCATCCGAATCAAAGTCATTGGCGAGAGGGGTCAACCAGTGGCACGGGTGATTCCTAATGCTGCGGGTCTGATTCTGAGCTTAAAACCCACCTCGGAAATGACGGCTCGCCCGCCTGCACCGGCTCCTACAACACAGCGGCCGGGGACACCCGGAGAACCCGCAGCACCGACAGGACAGCAGGTAGAGATACCCGCAGAACCTTTCCCACCGACAGCGCAGCCACCAGGGATACCCGCAGAACCTTTCCCACCGACAGCGCAGCCACCAGGGATACCCGGAGAACCTTTGCCGCCGACAGCGCAGCCACCAGGGACGCCAGGAGAACCCGCAGCACCGACAGCGCAGCCACCAGGGACACCCGGAGAACCCTTGCCGCCGACAGCGCAGCCACCAGGAACATCGACACAGCCACCCGCTATAACGCCACAGGTAGGGAGAGACGCGATTGAAATCGTCGTCACTGCAACGCGAACCGCAGAAAGAGTGACGAACGTGCCGCGCTCCATAACGGTGATAGACTCAGAAGAACTTCAGCAGCAGGTAGGGGCATCGAGAAATATCGGGGAAGCCCTGGCAAATCAAGTTCCTGGTTTCGCGCCCCCGACTCAACTTAGTAGCACTTATGGACAAACTTTGCGGGGTCGAGATGTTTCCGTTCTGATTGACGGCGTGCCACAAACGACTAATCTTCAATCTTTTGGCAGAGAATTTAGAAACATCGATCCCAGCGCGATCGAACGCATTGAAGTAGTGCGGGGGTCTACCGCAATCTACGGCGCTCAGGCTACAGGTGGCGTGATTAATATCATTACTCGTCGGCCAACGGAGGAAAGGCTAACTGCTGTTACTGAAGTGGGCGTCAATAGCGCTTTAACAAACACAGAAGATTCTCTGGGCTTTAACGCTCAGCAGACGATTTCTGGCCGAAGTGGCAATTTCGATTTCACCGGCACTGTCTCTCTCGCCAGAAGTGGAGCTTTTTACGATGCCGGGGGCGATCGTATTCCCTTTTTTGAACTCGGCGGAGATAGCAGCACCCTCTTCAACGTGATGGGTAAAGTCGGCGTAGATTTGGACACCCAACAGCGGCTGCAACTAACTGTCAATCACTATCGGGAAACCCAAGACCCCAATGTGATCCAAGACTTTAGCGTTGACGACCAGGAAGGACGGCAAAAAGCCCGCGCCATCCGAACCGGAAATTTGGATATCGACGGGGAAACAGCGGGAAATAAAAGTACACAGATTAACCTAAGTTACACCAACCAAAACCTTTTTGGCAGCAGCCTTCAAAGTCAAATTTACTATCGAACGAATTCCAATGTAGGTGTTCCTTCAGATTACCGCACGTCCGATTTCTTTGGGCCATTTCTCGGCGTTACTCGTTCGCGAGCCGAGAACGAACAGATAGGAGGTAGATTGGCGATCACCACTCCTTTATCCCGCGCCGAAAATCTTCGATTAACTTGGGGTTCTGACTATGTTACTGAAGATAGCAGACAGCGTTTCGACTTGTACGACCCGGAGAGATTTGACACAAGTGGTGGCCGGGTTTACCGGAAAATCTCCGAGCGTCCTTTCGTGCCTGCTTACACTTACAACAGCCTTGGCCTTTTCGGTCAATTGGAATGGAATATTGACGATATCGTCATTTTAAGTGGCGGGATACGTCACGAGCGCGTCGGGTTAGAAGTCAATGATTATACCACTTTTAACGATCGCCAGATCCAAGGAGGCGATCGCAAATTTAACGCCACCCTATTTAATACAGGGGCTGTGTATAAAATTAATGACACCTTCAACATATTTGGCAACTTTTCTCAAGGTTTCTCAGTTCCAGATTTCGGCCGCATCCTTCGCGAACCGCCCGACGATTTTGTCGGAATTGAATCTTCGTTAAAAGTAACTCAACCGCAAAAAGTCAACAACTACGAAATTGGCATTCGAGGAGGGTGGCAATCCGTGCAAATGTCGCTTGCCGCTTTCTACAATACCTCGGATCTAGGAGTGAATTTTCAACCAGTTGGCAACACAGGTCGCCTGGAACTAATCCGCGCCCCAGAACGCATTTACGGCTTAGAAGGGACGGTGGATTGGCAACCGGCACCAGCATGGTCTCTCGGCGGAACCGCTACTTATATTCAAGGCGAATATCAGGAGGAAAACCGTTACATCGCCCTCGATAGCAGCCGAATTCCACCGCTCAAGCTAACAGCTTATCTCCAAAACGAAACTTTGGAGGGATGGAACAATCGGTTACAATTCTTATATTCTGGAAATCGCGATATAGCCTTCAAAGACGGCTCCGATGGCGGCCCGATTAGCAGCTATCTCACAGTGGATTACATCAGCACAATTCAATTGGGAAAAGGGCAACTACAAGTCAAAGTCGAGAATTTATTGAATAATCAATATTTTTCCGTGCTGTCGCAATACTTAGCTGGATTTGGCTCGGACAGCTCTAATTATGCAGGCAGAGGTTTGACTCTCAGTGTTAATTACCGCCTTAACTGGTAATTACAACAGATTGCAGGTTTATGAGGTAGTTTACTATCCCCCGTAGGGACACTCCAAGAACCCAAGGCGTGTCAATTTAAGCTGTTAGTCTGCCAGTCCTCGCACCCGCTA
>NZ_JAUBVR010000030.1:0-74380 GCF_036705955.1 Microcoleus sp. A6-C6
CTTGATTGTGTGAGTTATAAAATTATCCTATGTATTCAATTACTGTAATTAAATTTCACTACATATTTATTACTACCGCTAGATCTAATCAGCCAATTCGTCAGCGATTGAGTGTCCACCAACTGACCAACCAAGGTTGGGGCATCGTCGGTTAGGCCACTCAATAGATTAGTTGCTAAGGTTTTCAGGCTTTCAGCGTAAACTGGTAACAGTCGCACGAGTAACTGGATTTGTTCGATGATTGTCGGGCCGATTAACACTACAGTCCCGCTGAATCCGCCGATCAGAGTTAGATAAACCAGAATCACCGCCAGCCAGCGGGGGAGGCGCATGGTTTCGGCCCAATTGACGATCGGCACGATCGAAGCGGCGAGCACGACTGATATCATCAGAATTACTAGCAGGCTGCGTAATTGCCACAGCAGCACTAGCAGCAAGGACGATGCTACAATGAGCAGCAAGTTTGGTATAGAAATGGTAATCCGCTGTTCTGACATGATTGAGTAATTATATTGTTGCCGAATCTGTTACCCTTGATGTTATAATAAACTATACGATATAAATTATAAATAAGACAATGAAAGTGCTTTCAAGCAGTGGGAATATTTTTGCGGACTTAGGGTTCCCGAATCCTGATGAACTATTGATTAAGGCAGAACTAGCTCATCAAATCAGTGAGTTAATCTCGGAACGCAAAGTAACCCAGATTGAAGCAGCAAAGATTTTAGGAATCACTCAACCCCAGATATCAGCATTGATGCGCGGTAAATTATCAGACTTCTCTATAGAAAGCCTATTTCGTTTTATCAACGCACTCGGCAGCAATGTAGAGATTCGTATTGCCCACTCCCAACCAAATGTCCAAGGTCAAACTCGCATTGTCCTAGCATAGTACATAAAAAATTAAAAAACTTATATGCAACCGCAATATTCAACCTCACAATTATCCCCCAGTTCGTCTATAAAATCACCAACGCTGTTTTATGAATGGCAAAATTATCGCTGTGCTTACGATGTTTACAACCCAAATACTGCAAGCGAAAATAGTATCCCTTTGTTATTAATCCATCCCGTAGGAGTTGGATTGTCAAGAGTATTTTGGCAGAGATTTTGCGAAGATTGGTACAAATCGGGCAACACAAATCCGATTTACAACCCCGATCTTTTGGGATGCGGTGATTGCGAAATGCCTGCTGTGGCTTGCTATCCTGACGATTGGGCGGCACAGTTGCAGTTTTTCTTGGAGACTGTAGTAAAAAAACCTGCGATCGTCCTCGTGCAAGGTGCTTTACTGTGTGTAGCCTTGGAATTAGCAAAAATCCAGCAGGAAAGCAACTCTAATTTAATACACGGATTAGTCCTCGCCGGGCCTCCAGCTTGGGCGGTGATGAACAAACATTCGACAGACAGACAGCAAAGAATCGTCTGGAATTTGTTAGATTCTCCCTTGGGAAACGCTTTTTATCGCTACGCCAGACGCGCTGAATTTTTGCGATCTTTTTCTGTTAAACAACTGTTTGGCGATGCGGCAAAAGTTGACAGCGAATGGTTGGAGGCTTTGCAGGCTGGGGCGGCAAATCCTGACAGCCGCCACGCAGTTTACTCGTTTTTAGCCGGGTTTTGGCGCAAGGATTACAGCAGTACGATTCAAAAGTGCGATCAACCTACACTGATTGTCATGGGGGAAAAAGCCTCAAGCATCAGTCAATCGGGTAAAGAAGAAAAACCAGAGGAAAGATTAGCGCAATATTTGGCTAACTTTTCCAAGGCAGAGGGTTTATTAATGCCGGGGCGCAATGTTTTGCCCTATGAATCCACCACAGAATTTGTCGCGGCTGTTGCCGAGTTTGTGGATAAGTTAAATAAAAATTAAATCTATCTGTGGAGTTTTTATCTAATAATAACTGACACAGTTAATCGTCCAAAGAATGACGTAATGTTGCAATAACATCCTCGGCTGACTCGTGTCGAAATTTGCCTGTACGGAAATCCGCTAAGGTTTGTTGAGCATCCGCAGCTATTTCGGCGCGGATTCTCTCGCGGTGACGGTTTTGCAGGGTTTTTATCAACATTTCCTGCTGTTCATAGGACAGTTGCAAAGCAGTTTCTAGCACTTGGTTGAGGGTATTCATAAAGCTAGGCTATTACCTCTGATGCTTGAACAAATGGCGAAGCTTACTAAATTGTATCGCTTATTCCAAAATTACGCTAAACTTAAAGAAAAGTGTACTCAACTCGGTCTTGTCATGAGCTATCGCAACATCATTACGATCGAACCAGGTAAACGCGGTGGAAAGCCTTGCATCAGGCGAATGCGAATTACCGTTTATGATGTGTTGGGTTGGCTGGCTGCGGGAATGTCTCATGCAGAAATTATCGACGATTTTCCAGAGTTGACGGAGGAAGACATTAGAGCGTGTTTAGAATTCGCTGCTGACCGAGAACGCTGTCTGATTGCCGTGGTAGGTGGCGTTTGAAACTGCTGTTTGACCAAAACTTAAGCCGGAAACTGGTAACTCGACTTGCAGATATTTTTCCTGACTCTAGTCATGTTCAGTTCCACAATCTAACCGAAATAGATGATAGCGAGATTTGGGAGTTTGCAAAGGCTCAAGGCTTTTGTATTGTAACGCAGGATGCGGACTTTGCTGAACGAAGCCGTCTTTACGGATCACCTCCAAAAGTGATTTGGCTGCGATGCGGTAATGCACCGACAAGTAAGGTGGAAACAATCTTTCGGTCTGGAGTTGAAACAATTCAAGAATTCATGGAGGATACCGCATTAGATTGTCTTGAACTGTATTAATGTAAGTCAATCGGCGATTGAAATCCCGTTTACAGAAACGAAGTCCTCCTCCGCAGACTATGAATTGAGTTTCAACCACGGTGCCAGATGGTAGTACCATCCTTTTGATCGATTAGAGTAATCCCATTATCCTTAAGTTGATTGCGAAGGCGATCGCCCTCAGCAAAATCCCTAGCTATCCGCGCATCCTTCCGCCGCTGAATCATCACTTCAATCTCAGCATCACTCAAACCATCAACAGCATCATTGCTGTCAGCTTCCGGCTGAACTTCCAAGCCCAAAACCCCCGCCAAACTCACCAAAGTCAGCCAATGAAGCTGCAACAATTCCGGCGAAGTGTCAGTTTTGCCTTGATGCACCAAAATATTGCTTTCCTTACCCAACTCCTTAGCCAATTCAAACAAAACAGCCAAAGCAGCCGGAGTATTAAAATCATTATCCATCGCTGCTTGGAATTCCTGCACAGCTTTGGTATCTTGTCCGGTTTTCTCAACATCCCAATTCAGTTTATCGGCATATCGGAGCCCAAAAAGCAAGCCTTCGTTGATCGTATTCCAGCCATTTCTAGCAGATGCGATCGCCTCTTCTGTAAAATCAATCTGACTGCGATACTGCGCCATAAACACAAAAAGCCTCACCGCCATCGGTTCCACCGCTTTTGACTTATTACTCTTACTCCCCCCCTTAGCAAGGGGGGGCTGGGGGGGGTCAGATTCAGAATCGCCCGACCAATTCCCCTCCAACAAATCGCGAATTGTAATAAAATTGTGCAAAGACTTCGACATCTTTCTGCCATTGACAGTCACAAAAGCATTGTGCATCCAATAATTAGCCAGAGACTTGCCAGTCGCGGCTTCAGATTGAGCAATTTCGTTTTCGTGGTGCGGAAAAATCAAATCGGAACCGCCGCAGTGAATATCAATAGTTTCGCCCAAGCAATCGCGCACCATCGCTGAACATTCAATGTGCCATCCGGGGCGACCTTTTCCCCAAGATGATTCCCAAAAAGGTTCACCGGGTTTAGCGCTTTTCCACAGGGCAAAATCAGAGGAATCTTGCTTTTTTTGAGCTTCTATTTCGGCATTTTCTAATCTACCACTAGCCCCTGCTGCCATTTCTTCTAACTTGCGGCCGGAAAATTTTCCGTAATCGGAAAACTTTTTAACGCTGTAGTAAACGTCGCCGCTGGAAGCATAAGCAAAGCCTTTGTTTTCTAATTCGTGAATCAGCCGTTTGATGCCGTCCATTGAGTGTGTGGCGCGGGGATATTCATCAGCCCTGAGAATATTTAGCTTATCCATGTCGGCCAAATATGCCTTGATGAAGCGTTCGGCTACGGCTTCCATTGTGGAATTTGTTTCGCGGGCGCGGTTGAGAATTTTGTCGTCAATATCTGTAAAATTCTGAACGTAGCGCACATCGTATCCGCGCCACATCAAATATCGGCGCACCATATCCCAAACAATGTAGGCGCGGGCGTGGCCGACGTGGCAGTAATCGTACACCGTAACGCCGCAACAGTATATCCGCACCTTTGAGGGTTCGAGGGGCTCGAAAGGTGATTCGCGGCGGGTCAAGCTGTTGTAAAGCGTTAGGGGCATGGGATTTTGGATTTGGGATTAATGTACTGCTCTAATTTATTATATTGCGGTTGGTGAATCTTTCGGTGTCGCTACCAAACATCTGTTAAATCTAAGACAAATCCCGGTAACACATCTTCCCCGGATAAAGTCCTGGGACGATCTAATATTTCCACATCCTGATTTTGTCTGTATATCTCGACTTTCTGGTTTTTGCGATCGATTAACCAACCCAAACGAGCTCCATTTGTGATGTATTCTCGCATTTTTTCTCGCAATGGTTCCATGTTGTCAGACTTAGATCGCAATTCTACAACAAAGTCTGGACAAAGGGGAGCAAAGCCTTCTTGTTCTTTGGGTGTGAGAGTTTGCCACCTTTCTAATTTAACCCAGGAAGCATCTGGGGAGCGATCGGCACCATTGGGCAGTTTAAAACCGCTAGAAGAGTTAAATGCTACTCCCAGCTTGGTTTGGCGATTCCACAGCCAGAGTTGTCCTTCAATATCTAGGTTTCGATTGCCTGTCTCACTTCCAGTGGGTGCCATAATGATTAATTCTCCTGTAGCAGTTCTCTCTAGCCTTAAGTCACGGTTGACGGCCGCAATTTGCTGGAACTGTTCGTGAGTTACTTTGAAGGTCTGGGGAATGGTAATGGTAGTTTTGAGCATACTGTGCGGCCTCGCGATCGGCTATTACCTATTCTATTATGTCACAGTTTTTTTTTACTATCAAAATTTGATTGACAAACTCCGCAAATACCATATAACATTGAATTAGATGCTAATTTAATGTTATTATGATAAACCTTTCAAGAGACATACATTCTCTCACCGATTTCAAACGTAATACGACTGAGTTTGTGCAGCGCCTCAAGCAAACAAAACATCCTTTAGTTCTAACTGTCAATGGGAAAGCAGAGTTAGTTGTTCAAGATGCTGAATCCTATCAGAAACTTTTAGATGCGGTTGAGTTATTGGAGACTTTAAAGGGAATTAAACTGGGTTTGGAACAAATGGATCGAGGCCAAGGGCAAAAAGTAGAAGATTTTTTTAATCAACTGTTTGATCAGCTAGACAATCCGCAATGAATCAGAAATATCAAGCTATGCCATTTCTCTGAAGTCTTGCTACAACATAATTTTTGGGTTTGTTTATACTCGGCGGCTATGGCACTGGTGCGTCGCTACTCGAAAAGTCGATTTTTATGCAAGGGATTGTGAATGGCGACGCACCCTACAGCTACTCCCAGACTCATCAACAAACCCTTGAAACGGAACTATCCCAAAGGAAATCGCCCCCTGGGAGCATTTTGTCATGAAACCTTGACATTTTGTTCGTGATAGAGCCCCATAAGCATTCTATTGTCATCAAATTTTGACATATTGATCCCCAGATGCCCCAAAATGCGTATAAGTACCCATGATTGAGGCAAAAGACCCCTTGACCCGATCGCAAGTTGTCTGCAACATTGAGTCATGACAAAGCGATCCCAAAGAAATGCTTTGATTGAGCAACTCTGGGAGTCAAATAACGCGTGTGCTGCCGGCACAGCGTTGCTAGCAGCACCGATCGCACTCGCAAAATCGATCTTGTCAATCAAGAATCGACAGATAAAGCTTTATTTAGATCCGACGGTGCGCGCAGAAGCCCAAAAAGTCACAAACCCCGATCGCAATTGGGGACAAGACAAGCTAAAAACCAGCAAGGCTTCAAAGGTTGGAGAGATCCAGAAGCTCGATAATATTTGCATTTAAAAGAGTTTCTAGCTCGAAAAGTCAACACATTTGTGTTGAAACGAAAAATCTAACCCGCCATCCCAAATTAGAGGAGAACAAACTCATGGCAAAAGAACGCCCACCATTAGAAGAGATGACTTTGCGACAACTCCGCAGAGTTGCTAGCGAATGTGGAGTGTCTCGCTACAGCCGGATGCGGAAATCGCAACTTCTGGCATCAATTCAAGAAATTCAGCGCAACAAATTTTCATACAGTCCATCTCGCAAACTAGAGGCACAAGAAGCAGTGGAAGCAGCAAAGTTTGAACTCGGTCAAGAAGATAGAACAGGCGGTTCCTTGTCGTCTGTAGATGAAGGTTTAGCAGATTTGCCCAACGGCTACGGCGAAAGTCGAGTTGTTTTGATGCCCCGCGATCCAGAATGGGCCTACACTTATTGGGACATCTCGAACGATCACAAACAAGAATTGCGCCGCCAAGGCGGACAGCAACTCGCCCTGCGGATCTACGACGTGACAGATGTTAACCTCGACATCCAAAGCCCCCACAGCATTCAAGAATATCCCTGCGACGAACTGGCGCGGGAATGGTACGTGCCAATCCCAGTCAGCGATCGGGATTATGCGATCGACATCGGCTACCGCTGTGCAGACGGCCGCTGGTTGGTATTAGCGCGATCGGCCGAAGTCCGAGTCCCGCCCATCTATCCCAGCGACTGGATTGAAGACCAATTCATCACCCTCGAATGGGAAGAAGACTTAGCGGGCAAAACCTTCGCCGAACTGGTTCCCCCTGCCAAGAAAATCGCACAAACCAACGGCGCGAGTGTTGGTTACAGCACCGGCAACGCCATCTACGAACAAATCTTCGGCATGGCAGAATCGGCAGAATCCATGCGTGTAGATGGTTCCATCTTCGGTTCCATGCAGCACGTCGCGGGTTCCATCCAGCAAGTCGCCGGTTCCATCCAGCAAGTCGGCATTCACGAACAAGCTTTGAGTTCCTACGTATTCCCCTCCGGCGTTGGAATGTGGGCTGGGGCGGGGATGTCCGGCCTCACCATGTCCGGTGTCGGAATGTCCGGTGTCGGAATGTCCGGCCTCACCGCGTCGGGTGTCGGTATGTCCGGTGTCGGAATGTCCGGCCTCACCATGTCCGGTGTCGGGATGTCCGGCCTCACCATGTCGGGTTTCGGTATGTCCGGTGTCGGTATGTCGGGAGTTGGCTTTGCCACCCCGATGCGCCCCCGCCAGTTCTGGTTAGTTGCTGACGCTGAACTGATAGTTTACGGCGCTACCGAACCAGACGCCACCGTCTATGTAGGCGGACAGCCGATTAAACTCAATGCTGACGGTACTTTCCGCTTCCAGATGTCTTTCCAAGACGGCTTAATCGACTATCCGATTTTTGCAGTAGCAGCAGACGGCGAACAAAACCGCGCTGTCCACATGAAATTCGAGCGCGAAACCCCAGAACGCCACACCAATACCAAGGAAGATGCTGTTGTGGAGTGGTTGGGCTAACAGTAATGGTCGATCGCGATCCGGGTAGCTGTGCAGGTTTGTGCCAATTTTTTAACCATCACAAGGCATAGCCTGAGCAGATCATGATTTGTTAAGGTTAATCCCAGACAACAACCCATAACACCCCCTATGCACCGTTCTCCTGTTTTGAGGAGCGGTGTTTTTTGTATCCGAAGGAAGAGGGAAGAAGGAAGAAGGAAGAAGGAAGAAGAATTATTGATTTGTAGGGTGCGTGAGGGCGAGAAATCTTTAAATCCAGACCCCGATACTATCACTCACGCACCGCCCCAACGATTGAATCATGCCCATGCCAAATGCCAGCGGAAACGATATTTGATAATGCTCTCAATATCTGTCTGTAGATAGATGTTGATTCAACTCGCGAGCTATCTCGTTAAATCAAAATTTGCACTCTTCACTCAACGATTATTAAGTAAGCTAAAGTTTACTTAAATTTTTATTGCACAAACTCGCTAAATCTCGTGAAACAAAAGAAAGCAAGTTATGAAATCAATAAGGCGATCGCACAGCCACTTCTCAAAAGCCAATGCCAAAAATAAATTCTCCGCCCCAGCGAAGGCAAAAACACCCCCGTCTTTTAGCTTTATTCGCCGTCACATTAGCCGCCGTCTTGTTTGTATTCATTCTGCCCGCACTGACTAAACAGCCCGTCGTGCTCACCATGTTAATGCAAGGCCAAGACATTGTTAACTGGAAACCATTTGTCAAAGAATTTGAACAGAAAAACCCCGATATTCGCATCAATCTCGTAGAAGGGCCATTTGACACAAACCTGGTAGAAAATCTTTATACATCTGCCTTTCTTTTAGGCGACTCGCCCTACGACATTATCAACATGGATATTGTTTGGGTTCCCAAATTTGCCGCCGCAGGTTGGGTAATGGATTTAACAGACAGAATTTCCCCCGCACAACTTTCAAAGTTCATCCCAGGTAACGTCGAAGGCGGGCGGTATCGAGGCAAACTTTACCGAATTCCCCACGCTTCCGATGCCGGAATGCTTTATTACCGCAAAGACATTTTAAAACAAGCGGGAATTCCAGCGCCGAAAACCTTTGAAGAAATGGTAAAAATCTCTCAAAATTTGCAGAAACAGGGAAAAATAACTTGGGGTTATTTGTGGCAAGGCAAACAATACGAGGGAGTATCTGCGATGTTTGTCGAAGTGCTCTCCGGTTTCGGTGGCTTTTGGGCTAACCCTCAAACTTTTGAAGTTGGGTTAGATCAACCGGAGGCAATTAAAGCAGTGGAATTTCTCAAAAATACGATCGCCTCTGGCATCTCTCCACCGGGTGTTACTACCTACGGCGAAGAAGAAACTAGGCTGTTGTTTCAAAATGGGAAAGCGCTGTTTTTGCGAAATTGGCCCTATGTTTGGAAGCTAGCAAATGCTGAGGGATCTAAGGTGAGAGGCAAAATTGCGATCGAGCCAATGCTCAGCAGTATCGGTAAAACAGGCGGTTCCTGCTTGGGCGGCTGGGGCTGGGGAATCGCCAAAACTTCAAAACATCCAGAACAAGCATGGAAAGCAATTAAATACCTTACTAGCGAAGAAACCCAGCGTAAATTTATTTTAGAAACAGGTTTAGTTCCCAGTTACAAATCTCTATTTACAGACAAAGAAATAGTCGCAAAATATCCCCACTACCCGCAACTGCTAAAAGTAGTGGAACAGCCAGTTTTGCGCCCGCCCATCGCACAATACGCTCAAGCTTCTGATATTTTGCAGCGCTATTTGAGTTCTGCTTTTACCGGGAGAATGAGTGCAGAACAAGCAATGAAAGCAGCAGCTAGCGAAACTCGCAATTTATTAGGCAGTTTGAAACCAGCCAAAGCTTCGTAAGTTTGACATCTTGCCTCTGTCAGAAACAGGGAAGATGCCTGTTCCACAAAGAGTGAATTTTTTTATTGTGGGGTGGGCATCTTGCCCGCCCGAACAGGCAAGATGCCTGTTCCACAAAAAGTTAATTCAATTGTGGGGCGTTGCTCCTAGCCCGCCCAAAAATAAATTAAAGGTGAGAAATATGCAATTAGACAAGATGCGACAGCGCGAACAACAAACCGGATGGATATTAGTAGCACCAGCATTGATAATTCTGCTGCTAGTATTTGCTTACCCAATATTGCGTGCTTTTTGGCTGAGTTTATTTACCCAAAATCTCGGTACTGAATTAAAACTGGTTTTTTCTGGTTTTGCTAACTACAGTCGAATTGTAGGTGACGGGCGTTTCTGGCAAACTTTAGGGAATACCGCAGTATTTACTAGCGCTTCCGTTGTGCTGGAATTAATTCTCGGCATGGGTATTGCTTTAGTTTTGAATCAATCTTTCACAGGGCGTGGCATTGTCCGCACAATTTCCCTGCTGCCTTGGGCGCTACCAACTGCACTGATGGGAGTAGCTTGGGCGTGGATTTTTAACGACCAATACGGCGTAATTAATGATATTTTGCTCCGCTTGGGATTGATTAAAAATAGTATTAGCTGGCTGGGAGATCCGACTTTGGCAATGATGGCAGTGATTACAGCGGATGTGTGGAAAACTACACCCTTTGTCAGCTTGCTTTTGCTAGCAGGATTGCAATCGATTCCCGGTGATTTGTACGAAGCCCACGCGATTGACGGCGCGAGTAGCTGGCAGAGTTTCCGTCAAGTTACATTGCCGCTGTTGATGCCCCAAATTGTGATTGCTTTGCTGTTTCGATTTGCCCAAGCTTTCGGCATTTTTGACTTGATTCAGGTGATGACGGGAGGGGGGCCGGCGGGGGCGACGGAGACGGTTTCTATCTACATTTACAGCACGGTAATGAGGTATTTAGACTTTGGGTACGGGGCGGCTTTGGTGGTGTGTACTTTTTTGCTGTTAGTGGCCGCAGTTGCGATCGCCGCTTATCTATTATCCAGAGCCCGCGCCAGTCAATTGTAGATTTGTCGCCCGCACACCCCAAAAAAATCAATCTAAATGCCGAATAGCCGATCGCTTTCCTTTCATTGGTACAAAAAATTATGTCGATCGCCCGCGAACACCCCAGAAAAAAAACATTTAACATCCGGCAATTAATCTTGCCCATCTCAGCGATATTAATTGTCGCATATTTCCTCGCACCCATCATCTGGCAGGTACTGACATCTTTCAAAGTAAATGCAGATATTTCAGCAATTCCCAACGTCTACATACCCAAACGAATTACTTTCGAGCATTACATCTCCTTGTTCCAGCGCCGCCCGTTTGCACTTTACATTTTAAATAGCGCTTTTGTTTCCATTACTTCCACATTTCTGTGTTTAGCTGTAGGCGCGCCCGCAGCTTACGCTTTGGCTCGGTTGCGGCTTTGGGGCGAGAGAATCATTTTGGCAATTGTGACGATTGTGACGCTATTTCCGGCGGTGCTGCTATTTTTGGGTTTGTTGGAAATAGTCAAAGCTTTGAGTTTAGGAAATAATTATTTAGCCTTGATTATTCCTTACACAGCTATCAATTTGCCCTTGACAATTTTGGTAATGCGGAGTTTCTTTCAACAATTACCAAAAGATTTAGAAGATGCGGCTAAAGTTGACGGATACAACACTTTTCAAATGCTGTGGCAAATCGTGCTACCAATGACATTTCCCGCCTTAGTCACAACCGGGATTTTGACATTTATTTCAGCTTGGAACGAGTTTATATTTGCCCTGACATTTATAACTCGCGAATCCATGAAAACAATTCCCGTTGCTACGGCTCAACTCAGCGGTGTGTCAGTCTTTGAGATTCCCTATGGCCCGATCGCAGCAGCCACAGTTTTAGGAACCTTACCCTTAGTTTTGCTAGTTTTGGTGTTCCAGCGGCGCATAGTTCAAGGTTTAACAGCCGGGGCAGTCAAAGGATGATTTGTAACTCTAAATAATCCTAGCATCCTAAACACTTCCTCTTCCCTTCTTTCCTTCTTCCTTCTTCCTTCTTCCTTCTTCCTTCTTCCTTCTTCCTTCTTCCTTCTTCCTTCTTCCTTCTTCCTTCTTATAAAAATCATGGCAAAACTGCAACTAAAAAACCTCAATAAAACCTACAGCCCCAAAGTTGTACCCGTAAAAGACATTAGCTTAGAAGTCAGCGAAGGCGAATTTCTGACATTGCTGGGGCCGTCTGGGTGTGGCAAATCTACCACGCTCAGGTTGATTGCAGGGTTGGAACAGCCGACTCGCGGCGAGATTAGAATTGGCGATCGCGATGTGACATATCTCAGACCGGGCGATCGGGATATTGCAATGGTTTTTCAAAGTTACGCGCTATATCCGCACATGACAGTATACGAGAATATGGCATCGAGCCTCAAACTTCGCAAAATCTCCTCCGGCGAAATCAATCGGTTAGTGACAGAAGTTGCAGCATCCCTCGGATTGACCGAATTAGCCGATCGCAAACCAGGGAAATTATCAGGCGGACAGCGGCAAAGAGTAGCCCTAGGACGCGCCTTAGTCCGCCAACCGGAAGTATTTTTGCTCGACGAACCTTTGAGCAATCTAGACGCATTATTGCGAGAAAAAGTTAGGGCCGAACTCAAACAATTATTTTCCTCCCAAAAAGCCCCTGTAGTCTACGTTACTCACGACCAAACCGAAGCAATGACACTTTCAACAAAAGTCGCAGTTCTTAATAATGGCAGCGTGCAACAACTAGATCCGCCACACTTAATTTATAACCGTCCTGCCAATCAGTTTGTAGCGGGTTTTGTGGGCAGCCCGCAAATGAATTTGCTAGTGCTTAAATGCCAGGGCAATTTTGCAATGTTGGGCGATTCTGGGGTTCCTTTGCCAAATCTGCCGACTGTCCCACCAGAAATCGTCTTGGGAATTCGCCCCGAACACCTCAGCTTTGCAGATGCAGAGACTGGCAAGATGCCCAATCCAGAAGCAATTAAAGGTGAGGTTTATTTAGTGGAAAACTTGGGAATGCAAAATTTAGTTAGTGTCCGAGTTAAGGGTTTGGAGCCAGTAACTGTGCGGGTTTTGCTGCCAAATGACCGCCAGTGGAGTTCAGAAATTGTCGAATTGGTGTTTCCGCCTCACTTGCTGCACTGGTTTGATATCAAAACTGGCGATCGCTTGCAATAATAATTTGCCATATATAACATGATTGATTGAAAATAGTCTAACCCTGTGCTGAAAAATAGATTTTCTGCTTCTAATTAAGTTATGACTTTAGTAAGAGGTAGAAGTGTTTTGCTGCTGTTAACGTGATACTTGTGTTTGAAAAAACTAATTGACTGACACATTGGTTGAGTGTTTACCAGATTCATCGCTTACCTATGACTCTATTGATGTGGCTAATGGCAAGTGGCAGTTAAGTTTGGCTTGCCCTGGCGCTAGCTGATTCTAGAGCGAGTCAATTAGATGAAAAAATGTTGAAAATTATCACCAATTAACTTAGGGAGTATTACCGAGATGAATTTGATTTCTACAGCTATCGCTCGCATCAGTTCCCTGCTTAAGGGCTTTCAAATCAAGAGTTTTTTGAGTGTTGTTCTAGTCGGTTTTATGCTGCTGACGGCAAATGTTGATTCTGGAAGTAACAAAGCTTATGGGACGCAACTGGGTTCAAACGCGGAGCTAAACAATCCCGAAAGACCCCAAACAACTCGGGAATGGAGGAAAGAAGCTCGCGAAACCTCTGACTCTCCGGGCGAAAGATTTCAGAAGATTGGGCAAGAGGCGGGAGCAGCCGTGAAAGAATTCGGGGAGATGTACCAAGACACTGCTGATAGAAGTATCCGCGAATTGAAGGATAATACCCCAGACGCCAGCAAGTAGACGATCGCAAATAAACTACGACTGACGCTCAAAAACCCAGTTTCTCATGAGAAACTGGGTTTTTGAGTTGGCATAATTTTATGTTAAATTATATCGCGAACGATAGCATCCGTATTGTGCGATCGTTGGGACGGTGCGTGAGTGTCAATACTCTCAGAGTAGAGATTTGAAGATTTATCGCACTCACCCACCCTACTACTTATTTGTGAAAATAATGACATGAAGAACAAACATCTTAACAGTCTTTGCTTGGCCAGCCTGCTGTTGATCGTGCCTGTTTGTCCGGGGACAATTGCCCGCGCTCAAATTCCCGAAACTTCCGATACTAACGCCAGCCCAAAAACCTTCCTCAAAGATGAACTGTATTTTGGCTTAAATAAACCCGGAGGCGAGACAATTGCTGAATCAGAGTGGCAGGATTTTGTCAAGGAAGTTATTACCCCTAGTTTTCGGGAAGGACTAACGGTATTAGACGGCTCCGGGCAGTTTCTTAACAGTTCGGGAATTCTGATTCGAGAAAAGTCTAAAATAGTTATTTTGATTCATGAAAACAGCCAGAAAAATAATCGAGCTATTCAGGAAATTATCGAAAATTATAAGCGCAGATTTCAGCAGGAGTCAGTGCTGCGGACGACCAGCGAAGTTAAGGTTTCTTTCTGATTCGCTCATCCAATCAGCGTATTTATGATATTATTCGTAGTAATCAAGGTCATACCTTCAAAGATAAGTAGGGTGCAATGAAAATCATAATTTGTGGGTATCGATCGCACACTGCAAAAAATCGCCAGAAAAACCAGCCCGGGAGAAAACAAAAATATGACCAACGATGGCAACCCAAAAGCCCAAACGCCGGATAACGAGGATTTGAAAAAAAAATTGGACGGTATAGGGAAAGCTTTGATTGTGAGCGTGGCTTGGTCTTACGCAGAGGCTTTGGAGCGAACGAAACGCGCTGAAAAAGAACAGAAATCTACGCCCGAATCTCAACCAGAATCTCAACCAGAATCTTAGACATCCGCCGCTGCGAAAACAGCGCGATTGCTTTGCTCTAAAGACAAGCAATTGCTAACGCATCGGCGAACCATCACAATCATCGCGAACGAGCAGATTGGAGGCGACTTTTTCGGCAAATCCCCCAAATTGCAGCGGTTTGTATGCAATGTTACCTAAATAAATTTTATTTCCCAAAAGGGATTCAAATTAAACAAAGTACGGTTTTACGGCTACAGTGTACAAAACAAACAACCAATTTTGATATCGGTCTCATGTCTAATTCAAAAATGATTGGTAAAGCGATCGCAGGTGGCATTTGCTTCGGCATCCTAGCCAGCTTAAACGCCACGCCAGGCCCCGCATCCGCAGCAGCACCAACAATTGCTGAAGCAGCAGCTCCGGCAGCTAGCAACCTCGACAAGCAACTCCTAGGTCAATGGCAAGGCACAGTCCCATCCGGTCAGTCTTTCACCTTCGTCTTTGCCCCAGAAGGCAAATTGTTCCTCATGGCTAAAGGCCCCGACGGAGCTGCCCGCGCCAAAGAAATGAGGTACAAAGTTAATCTCGGTGAAAAACCGATGCACTTGGATGTCGGCCTCAGCAGCACAGAAACCGTTGAAACTGTTTTTGAGTTAACTCCTGAAGGTCAAATGCGCCTTCAGTTGCAAGGCACGAATCCCGGACAGGCGCGGCCTAATTCGTTAAACGAACAGGCAACGGTGTTTAAAAAGGTCTCCGAGGCCACTGCACTGCCCGCCGACACTCAACTCATCGGTTATTGAAGGCATTCGGCAACAGGCTTGTGAAGGAAAAAGGCAGAAGGCAGAAGGCAGAATTCAAGAATTTTCTTTGTTTGGAGTTCCAACAAAAAAGTTCCTCTTCCTTCTTCCTGACCTCCGTTACATCCCGTACACTGCTTCGTTGCCGAACTTCCTTCTTCGTTCGATCGACCCTGCTACAATCCATTTAATCTCCCTTTAATTTTTGCAGTAGACCTCATGAGTGAAACCGTCCTAGAAGTTCGCAACCTGCGGGTTGAATTTCAATCTGCGGACGCAGGCAATGCGTCCGCAACAGTCAAAGCTGTTGACGGCATTTCCTTTGAGGTGAAGCGAGGGCGAACTCTGGGAATTGTGGGAGAATCGGGGTCAGGAAAATCGGTAACATCCCTGGCTGTAATGGGTTTGCTGTCGAGTTCGTCAACAAAAATTCAGGGCGAAATTTGGTTTTCTCCGACAACAGACGGCGCTAGCAATGGGCCGGTTAATCTGCTGGAAATGCCCGATCGGGAAAAACAAACCTACCGGGGCAGCCAGATTGCGACGATTTTTCAAGAACCGATGAGTTCGCTGAATCCTGTTTATACGATCGGATTTCAACTCACAGAAGCCATTTGTCTGCACCAAAAGGTGTCTCAGACAGCAGCGCGGCGCAAAGCTGCTTCGCTGCTGCAAGAGGTGAAGCTGCTACCGGGCGACGAAGAACTCCGGCAAACCTGTTTGGCCCGGCGGCAAGAAGCTGTTCGGGAGGACGATCGCGATTTGATGCAGCTCATCAACGGCCAAAAACAAGCTATGCTCGATCGCTATCCCCACGAACTCTCCGGCGGTCAAATCCAGCGCGTGATGATTGCAATGGCCATTTCCTGCAATCCAATTTTATTAATTGCTGACGAACCAACAACCGCCTTAGACGTAACCGTGCAGGCAACAATCTTAGCTTTGCTGCGGGAGTTGCGGGACTCTAGAGGCATGGCAATGATTTTTATTACCCACGATTTGGGTGTCATTGCGGAAATTGGCGATACCGTGGCGGTGATGTACCGAGGCAAAATTGTTGAGTGTGGTGCGATCGAACAAATTTTCAGCAATCCCCAACATCCTTACACAAAAGGTCTGCTAGCTTGCCGCCCAACTCTCGATCGGCAAATGCGCCGCTTGCCGACGGTTTCCGATTTTATGGATGTCACCACAAATGCCAGCGGCGAATTGGTAATTGTCGAGAAAAATATCGATTTAGACGGCGACAGCAGCGGCGGACTTTCCGCTTTTGTCGCCGGAAAACCGCCCCGGCTGCCGAATATTTCCCAGCCTTTGCTAGCTGTTAATAACTTGCGAGTAGGTTTTCCCATGCAGGGAATGTTTGGCGAAACTAAAGGTTTGTTTATGGCGGTAAACGATATTTCTTTTGAGGTTTACCCTGGCGAAACTTTGGGTTTGGTGGGCGAATCCGGCTGCGGTAAATCAACTTTAGCGAGAGCTTTGTTGCAATTAATTCCGATCGCCAGCGGTCAAGTATTTTTTGAAGGTCAAGAAATTACTCCTCCTGCGAAAAGTAGTTCGGGATTGCAGTGGATGGCTAATTATCGAATCAAAAAAGAGTACGATCGCAAATTGCGGTGGCTACGACGCGACTTGCAAATTATCTTTCAAGACCCTTTTAGTTCTCTCGATCCGCGCCTGAGTGTTGGGGATGCGGTGATGGAACCGATGGTAATTCACCGCTTTGGCAAGAACCAGAAAGAACAGCGCGATCGCGCGGCTTATTTGTTGGATAGAGTGGGTTTGAATCCCGATATTATGCGGCGCTACCCTCACGAGTTTTCTGGCGGACAGCGGCAGCGCATTTGTATTGCTAGAGCTTTGGCTTTGAATCCTAAGTTTATTATTTGCGATGAGTCGGTTTCCGCATTAGATGTGTCGGTGCAGGCGCAAGTTTTAAATTTGCTCAAGGAGTTGCAAACAGAGTTTGGACTGACTTATATTTTTATTTCTCACGATTTGAGCGTGGTTAAGTTTATGAGCGATCGCGCGATCGTCATGAACAAAGGTAAAATCGAGGAAATTGGCACAGCCGAGCGCATTTACCGCCAACCGCAACAAGCTTACACCAAGCAACTTATAGCTGCTATTCCCGCCGGGAATTTGGAACGAATTCGGCAACAGCAATTAGGGCGATCGGCTGCTGTATCTCAATTGGCACAGCAGCCCCTATCTCCTGCCGATGAGTCGCAACACGCTTGATTTGTATCATTCTGCCTTTTTTGGCAAGCATTTATAACTTGCCTGCTGTTGCACTATTTGTTACAACTTATACGAAATATTTTTTTAATTTTACCTTCACAAATCAGACCAAATCCGGCTTAAATATCCCCATTATATCACAATACCGTTCAGTTAATGTTTTTTTGTCATTGCGAGCGAATAGCGAAGCAATCGCAGTATCTGTTTTTCACAGGGTTTTGTCTCCATGAGTGTCTTATCCCAAGCGTATTGGTTTATAGTCAATTGTGGCTATAGAATAAATCACTCAAAGCATCTTCACACTTTACACTCACAATTAAAGCCGTCCTAAAAGGACGGGGCTTTAAACCCATTATTTTCGGTAACTTCAGTTATCGCACCGCTCTATTGTCAGTAAATCCCAACTACCAGATTCAAAAAGAAGCTTATTATCAGGTTGGCATGGCAGCGAAGCAAGCTACTTGGACACGGGAGGCAGCCGACAATTTTAATAGTAGACGACAAGTTGGAAAATCGCTCGGTTCTTACTAACCTGCTCTCGCCAATTGGTTTTAAAATTATAGAAGCAACAAATGGTAAAGACGGTTTGGAAAAAGCTTAGTGCCAACCGGATTTAATTATCACTGACTTAGTGATGCCAGTGCTAGACTGTTTTGAAATGATCCGGCGCATGCGCGCGATCGCAGATTTGAAAAAAATAGTAATAATAGTCACATCTGCTAGTGTCTTTGAAGCCGACAAATACCAAATTTTACAAGCTGGATGCGACGATTTTCTGCCCAAGTCAGTACAAGCAGAAATTTTACTAGAGAAGTTAGAGAAACATTTGCAAATAGAATGGACTTATGAACAAGAAAAAGCAGCAGTTAATTATTCGCCTTCGCCTTCACCTTCACTTTCCCTGGTGGCTCCCCCGCCACCAGAAATTGAAGCTTTATACGACCTAGCAATGAAAGGACACCTCCAAGGAATTATCAAGCGATCGGCAAGCATAGAACAAATGGATGAAAAATTCGCACCTTTTGCTAACAAGCTACGGGAATTATCTAAAGGATTTCAAGAAAAAGCACTGAAAAAATTTATTAACCAATATAGGAGAGCAAAGTCATGATCCTTGAATTCGAGCCAAAAAATATAGTTTTGGTTGTAGATGACAACCCCACTAATTTAGCGGTACTCTCCGATTATTTAGAGGAGGTTGGATTTGAAGTCTGGGTAGCAGCAGATGGGGAAAGCGCTTTACAAAAAGTCGAATATAAAGTCCCAGATATCATTTTATTAGATATAATGATGCCGTTGCTGGATGGATTTGAAACTTGCAGACTGCTGAAAGCCAATCCTGCAAGAAAGGACATACCCGTAATTTTTATGAGCGCTCTTTCCGAAACAGTTGATAAAGTCAAAGGTCTGTCTTTAGGTGCTGTCGATTACATCATTAAACCATGTCAGCAGGAAGAAATATTAGTCAGGCTGAAGCTACACTTAAAAATGAGCTGTTTGACTAAGACAATGGAAGAAAAAAACTCGCTGTTGAGCGATCTGACTTCTCAGTTAGAAGAACGTGTAGAAAAACGGAGTGTTGAGCTAAAAAGTGCGTTAAGTGAATTACAAATAGCTTATTTAGAGCTGTTAGCAAAAGAAGACAAATTGCGCTACGATGCTTTTCACGACCCTCTGACCGATCTCCCTAACCGAGGTTATTTTATCCAGCGCCTAAATCGCGTAATTGAGATTGCTAATTTGAGTTCTGACTACTTGTATGCAGTGTTGTTTATCGACCTAGACCGTTTTAAAGTTGTTAATGACAGCTTAGGACACTTAGTAGGAGATGAATTGCTGAAAAATGTCGCCAAAAGGCTGCAAATTTGCCTATCAGAAACTGATACAATTGCGCGTTTAGGAGGCGATGAATTTATCATATTGCTCGAAGATATTACAGATACCAGCGAAGCAATAAGTGCAGCCGATCGCATCCTGGAAAATTTAAGAAAACCGTTCGCTATTGACAAATATGAAATATTTACAGGCGCTAGTATTGGCATCACCTTCAGTACAATGGGTTACGATCGCGCCACTGATGTACTCAAAGATGCCGATGTCGCAATGTATCACGCTAAAAGCCAAGGCAAAGGACGTTATGAAGTTTTGACAAAATCACTCCAAACTCAGGCTGCAATGCGCTTGCAGCTTGAAAACGACCTGCGGAAAGCAATAGAATTAGAAGAGTTTCGCCTTTACTACCAGCCGATTTTATCGCTCTCTACAGGTCATCTTTTAGGCTTTGAAGCATTGGTGCGCTGGCCTCGTACTTCTGGCGAATTAGTTTCCCCTACGAAATTTATCCCCCTTGCTGAAGAAATTGGAGCTATCAACTCTCTTGGCTGGTGGGTTTTTCAGGAGGCTTGCCGTCAACTCCAGTTGTGGCAGCATCAGTTTCCCCACGCTGTTGATTTGACAGTAAATGTAAATGTTTCGCCAATTCAGTTAAAGCAAGTTAATCTAGTTGAGAGGATGCAAGAAATTATCGAAGATATTGGTGTTTCAAGTGGTTGCTTGAAACTAGAAATTACTGAAAGCTGCTTTTTAGAAGCATCTACCTATGAAGCCACAATACTGAAGCAAATAAAAAATTTGGGTATTAAGTTGTGCATCGACGACTTTGGGACGGGCTATTCCTCTTTAAGCCGTCTGCACGAGTTTCCTATTGATACTTTAAAGATCGATCGCTCTTTTGTTAGCCGCATCAGTGCCGAGAAAAGCGATCAAATCGTGGAAACAATTGTCACCCTTGCTCACAGCTTTGGTATGGATGTAGTCGCAGAGGGGATAGAAACGTTAGAACAGTTGGAAAAATTGCATTTTCTTGGGTGCGAACAGGGTCAGGGCTATCTATTCTCTAAGCCTGTAGACAGCCAAACAGCAACGCAACTATTGTTAAACAATGCTAGAATGTTGCCTGCAAGGTTGTTGCCATCATTAACTGCTTAACCAGAACTAAAGACCCTGTTACAATTAGTAGGGTTCGTCAGTAGTAACACCCTGATTCTATCGCTCGATCCCTGGAGCTGAAGCACCCTACAACTACAACTATCGTTAACAGTCAAAGTCAATTATTAGTGAAGATAGGAGTCAAAATAAATGAGCGCCAACCCTGAAAAAAAAGATATTGTTTTAATCGTCGATGACAACTCAAATAACTTAGGAATACTTTATAATTTGTTAGATAATGCGTCCTTTGAAGTTTGGGTAGCGCAAGATGGAGAAAGCGCTCTTGAAAAGGTGGGCTATGCACTCCCAGATTTAATTTTGTTGGATATAATGATGCCGGGAATAGACGGGTTTGAAACTTGCGAGCGCCTGAAAGCAAATCCTTTAACTACTGACATTCCCGTGATTTTTATGAGTGCTTTGTCTGAAACCGTTGATAAGGTTAAAGGTCTGTCGTTAGGAGCCGTAGATTACATTACTAAGCCGTTTCAACAAGAAGAAGTGTTAGCTCGCGTTCAACTTCACCTGAAATTGTCTTACTTGACTAAGAAAATTGAAAAGCAAAATCAGGAATTAGAGCAGCGCGTACAAGAGCGAACGACTGAATTGTCCAGCGCTTTGCACGATTTAAAACAAGCTCAAGTCCAATTAGTGCAAACTGAAAAAATGTCTAGTTTGGGGCAGTTAGTGGCTGGGGTGGCTCACGAAATTAACAATCCCGTCAGTTTTATTTTCGGCAATCTCAACCACGCTTCTGACTATATCAGAGACCTACTCAGCCACTTAGAAGCCTATCAGCAACATTATCCTAATCCAGTACCTCAGATTACCGCTCATGCTGAAGAAATCGAGCTAGATTACCTGCTAGAAGACCTGCCAAATATGATTACTTCTATGAAGGTAGGAGCTGATAGAATTAGCAATATTAGTGTATCTTTGCGAAATTTTTCCCGAACGGATACGTCTACTAAGGTAGCAGTAAATATTCACGAAGGGCTAGATAGTACCTTGTTAATTTTGCGGCACAGGCTCAAAGCTTGTGGCGATCGCCCAGAAATTCACGTAATTAAAGAATACGGCAACTTACCGCTAGTGGAATGCTATCCCGGACAGCTAAATCAAGTTTTTATGAATTTGATTGCCAACGCAATTGATGCCTTGGAAGATAAAATAGTAAGTTCCCAATCCGCAAAAACCGATAATTTTAAGATTACAATTATCACAGAATTAGTTAATGAAAATTCAGTAAAAATTCACATTGCTGATAACGGTACTGGTATCGAAGAGACAGTAGCTTCTCAACTATTTGAAGCTTTTTTTACAACCAAATCCGCAGGTAAAGGTACAGGCTTGGGATTGAGTATCAGTTATCAAATTGTGGTTGAGAAACATGGCGGTCAACTAACTTGTACTTCAGCACTCGGTGATGGTACGAAGTTCACCGTGGAAATTCCCATACATCAACCGTTACAAAGTCCGAATCTATAGTAGTATTATATTATGCACCCAACTGCCTCTAGCTCCCGAAAACTACCGCTACGCCTCGTTCTAGTAGGGCCATTCCTGCTGCAAATTTTTGCCGCTGTAGGGTTAACAGGATGGCTATCATTACGCAACGGACAGAAAGCCGTTAACGATGTTGCTACTCAGTTACGGGGTGAAATTAGCGATCGCATTGAGCAGAACCTGCGAACTTACCTTGCTAGGGCTCATCAAGTCAATCAAAGCCTCGCGGCTACTATTAATGTTAACTTGTTGGACGTTCAGAATCAGACTAGCTTGGAGCGTCACTTTTGGCATCAGCTTCAAGTGTTTGAATCAGTGAATGCTATTTATTTTAGTAATCCTCTCGGAGGAATTGCTGTAGTTCAGCGTGGAGAAGATGGCAAATTATATATTCACAGAACAGAAGGATTTGTTAGCGGTAAGTTCTTATTGTACTCTACAGATAGTTTTGGCAATCGTAAAAAACTGGAAAAAATCATCCCTGTTTTTGACGCGCGAACTCGACCCTGGTATAAAGCAGCGCTTGCAGCAGGAAAACCCACATGGAGCGCTCCTTTTATTGTATTCGGAAGTCAGAATTTGGGAATTACGGCTAGCCAGCCAGTCTACAACTCAACTGGTAATTTGATAGGTGTTTTAGGTACGGAGCTACTTGACAGTGAAACCCGTGACTTTTTAAATAGTTTAAAAATTGGTAAGTCTGGAAAGACATTCATCATGGAACGCTCTGGACTGATGGTAGCTTCTTCAACCTCAGAAAAACCATTTTTAGTTAGTAAGGATGGCAAAGTCGATCGGCGGATGAAAGCGACTGAAAGTAGCGTGCCTTTGATTCGCATTTCATCCCAATATTTGAGCGATCGGTTTGGTAATTTAAGCAAAATTAATACTAACCAGCAACTCACGTTTAACTTGGGCGGCAAGCAGCAATTTCTACAGGTAACACCATTTAAAGACGGTCGCGGTATCGACTGGCTAATTGTAGTCGCCGTCCCCGAATCGGACTTCATGGAGCAAATCAATGCTAATACCGAGACTACTATTTTACTGTGCTTTTTAGCATTATTTCTGGCTACAACTATCGGAATTTTTACCTCTAGCTGGATAGCCGACCCAATTCTGCGTTTGAGGGATGCAAGTAGAGCAATAGCAAATGGAAAATTAAACCAAAAAGTAGAGGTTGAATCGATTGGAGAACTGGATATTTTAGCTGAGTCGTTCAATCAAATGGCACAGCAATTACAAGAGTCTTTTACTGCCTTAGAAAAAACCAACGGAGAGTTAGAACAGCGCGTTGATGAACGGACTGCCGCACTACGAGAAAGCAAAGCACTTCTCAACCAAACCCAACAGCTAGCAAAAGTTGGCGGCTGGGAAATAAATCTAGAAACTGAAGAATTGGCTTGGACAGAAGAAGTTTACCGCATTTATGAAGTTGATTCAGGTTTTCAGTTAACTATGGCAGCAGCCAAGGCTTTCTATCCATCTGAGTCCTTACAGATTTTGGAACCAGCACTCGAAAGTGCGATCGCAAATAAAGAACCTTTTGATATAGAGTTGCAGTTCGTTACGGGTAAAAAAAATCAGCGATGGGTTCATATTCTCGGTCAACCTCACTACAAAAATGATGTACCTGTCAAATTAAAAGGAACTTTTCAAGACATTACAGACCGCAAAATTGTAGAAGTCGCACTCCAAGAAGCTAAAGTTGCCGCTGATGCTGCCAATCAAGCTAAAAGTGAATTTCTTGCTAACATGAGCCACGAATTACGAACACCTCTCAACGGCATTTTAGGTTATGCTCAAATCCTCCAGCGAGATAGCAGTTTAACTCCCAAACAAATTGCTGATATTAACATCATTTACCAGTGCGGTTCGCACTTGCTTACTCTGATTAATGATATTTTAGACCTTTCTAAAATTGAAGCTAGAAAAATGGAACTCCATCCCACAAATTTCTATTTCCTAGCATTTCTTCAGGTAGTCAGCGAAATCTGCCGCATTAAAGCTGAACAGAAAGGGATTTCTTTAGAATGCCAATTTGATGCTGCACTACCAAGTATCGTTGAGACTGACGAAAAACGCTTACGGCAAGTGTTAGTCAATCTTTTGGGTAATGCTGTTAAATTTACTGACGCAGGCGGCGTTATTTTTAAAGTGGCTGTAGTAGAATCGGTAGCTGTTGAATCAACTGCGATCGCACCGAAAGCTATCCACAAAATCCGCTTTCAAATCGAAGATACTGGCGTGGGAATGACGAGCGAACAAATGCAGAAAATATTTCAGCCATTTGAACAGGTAGGTGAGGCTCGCCGCATGGCAGAAGGAACAGGTTTAGGATTGGCAATTAGCTTAAAAATTATTGAAATAATCGGAAGTAGCATCCTAGTAAGTAGCAAGCCGCAGGTAGGCAGCAAGTTCTGGTTTGATTTGAGTTTACCTTCTGCCACCGATGGAAAGGTTTTACCAACAGTGCAGCCAACAGGAACTATAGTCGGCTTTACAGGAAACAAGCGCAAAATTCTCGTCGTAGATGATAGGTGGGAAAACCGCTCTGTGATTGTCAATTTTCTCACACCAATTGGCTTTATAGTTGTTGAAGCTGTCAATGGAATTGAAGGTTTAGAACAAGCGCGCGAGTTAATGCCGGACGCGATTATCACAGATTTAGCGATGCCAAAAATGGATGGTTTTGAGTTGATGCGCCATCTGCATCAATTGCCAGAATTGAAAGATATGGTAATAATTGTCTCCTCAGCTTCAGTGTTTGAAACTGACCAGTACAAGAGTTTGGATGCAGGGGCTGACGCTTTTCTGCCCAAACCTGTAGAAGCTTCTGATTTGTTTGGATTGTTGCAGAGGCATTTAGGGCTATCTTGGCTCTACGAACAGTTAGTTGAAGTCTTTCCTCCCCCTGCCAAAAATATTAAACGAGATAGCGCCTTATCGTCGGCTGCGGCTATAGTTCCTCCACCCCCAGAAGAAATTGATATTTTCTATGATTTAATTATGAAAGGCAATTTGAAAGCGATTATCAAACAAGCCGAACATTTAAAAAATTTGGATGCCAATTTTATTCCTTTTGCTGAGCAGTTGTGTGAATTTGCTCAAAAGTTTCAAGAAAAACAGCTAAAGTCTTTTATTAGTCAATACAAGCAAAAGGATTAATTACCGCTCTTCTGTCATTCTAAGCAAGCGACTATTAAATATTGTCAGGACTTACGCAAGGGGTATCGTATAGTAGGGTGCGTCAGTAGCAAAACCCTTGTTTCTAGCTATAATCTAAGGTCTGACGCACCCTACAACTCAATGGTTCTGTGACAATTGTGTAAGTTAATCCTCCGGGTGCGGATCTGCGAGATATTGGATAAAACTCGGGCTTTGCCAGACGGGTGGCGACGCACCTTACACGGGCGATCGCTTGCATTGTGTGTACTACATACATATACATGGAATATGCTGTATGTTGTCATTTCTGGAATCGATGATTAGTCGCGCGGGTGAAGAGTCATAATAGATGAACCTCTGGAATAATTCTCGCTTCACAGGCCCTCCTCGCCTGTTCAAGACTGGCTTTTCACTCCTATGTCTAATGTAGTGCGTGATTACACAATCATTCTCGCTATTGATTATGGGTCTGTATGAGGGGTTTTACCCCTCATACAGAGTCAACAGTCTCTTTCAATCGCCGAATCATGAAGGGGGTAGCAAACCGGAATCGATATCAGAAGGTATTCTTCATTTGAAATTCATGATATTTGGGTAATATTAAATTTACTTAGCCGGCAGGATTTTAGGAATACTGCTATATTAGGCCAAATGTCTAATGACAAACAGCAACAGCTAGTGCAATATTAGAAATAAATCCCTCTAGGTCTGTCTGGTGAGAAAATACGCACCCAGCTAAAAATAGATGGCTCGCTAACTCCGTAAATACACTTAACTATCTCGATTTCGTGCTGAAATATACCCAGACTTTAAAACCCATAAATTTCGCAAATAAGTCAAACTATACAGTAGTATTTAAACATCTTCATCGGGTTTTAATAGTACCAAAAATATAAATTTATTAAATGAAAAATTTAGTTCAAATACAAGCAAAAGCGAAAATAATAAGTTGGTTTATTTTGCAAGAACAGTTATTGAAAAAAATTATGTTATCAGTGCCTAAAAAACAGCAACAATCAGCAAAAAATTCGTGTCATAAAAAGTTCAACATAGCTGAAAGCATACCGATCAGTTTATTTTTATTTTTGACAATTGTGCTGTTTTTATTCAACTGGTTGTGGGTAGCAAGTAACGGCTATGATTTGTACGGAATCGAACGGGAAATTGCATTTTTGGCAATCACAAATATTGTCCTGCTGGCGGCAGCGGCGGCGGGATGGAAAGCCTCTGCTGCTAAGAAAAACGATCGCCGATCGGGCAAATCCGACGGTGGCGATCGCTTTTTTAGTCTCTCGCCAGATATGCTGTGCGTCATTGGTTTTGACGGTTATTTCAAACGCATCAACCCAGCAGCCGAAAAAATCCTCGGCTATTCCCCAGCCGAAATGGTTGGCCAACTCTTCATTGAATTCGTGCATCCAGACGATCGCGAAACTACTTTAAAACAAGCTGAAAGCATTGCTACGGGAAACAATACCGTTGGGTTTGAAAACCGCTGGCGGTGTCAAAATGGGTCTTACAAGTGGATAGCCTGGAATGCTAGCCCTTTCTGCGAGGAAGAATTGATGTATGCGATCGGTCGCGACGTTACCGATCGCCAACAAGTCCAAGAGTCGCTCCAGCAGAGCAATTCTATTTTGCGTTCCGTGATAGAAAGTACGCCGGATCTCATTTTTGTCAAGGATATTCAAGGCCGGTACGCGATCGCAAATTCTGCGGGAACTCAATTTTTAGGAAAACCGATCGAGGCAATTATAGGCAAAGACGATGCAGCATTATTTCCCGCTGAAATAGCCACTAAAATTATCGAAGAAGACCGCAGAGTGACTGCTACCGGACAATGTTTGACTTATGAAGAAGATATACCACAAAACGGGGCTGTGCGAACGTTTCTAACAGCGAAATACCCTTGGCGCGACTCTCAGGAAAATATTATCGGCCTAGTTGCCATATCTCGCGACATCAGCGATCGCAAAGAAATAGAAGCAGTGCTACTAGAGAAAAACATCCTATTTGAAAGCGTCATCGAAAGTACAGGCGACAGCATTTTTGTCAAAGATATTCAGGGCCGCCACCTATTGGTAAATTCTCAGGCAGCAGCCATTATTGGCTTGCCAAAATCGGAAATTATTGGCAAAAAAGATGCAGAATTATTTCCGCCGGAGATTACAGATATGCTGGTGGAAAATGACCGCCGGGTGCGGCAATCGGGGATTGACGAAACGATCGAGGAAGCAGGAAAAGATAGCGATGGTAACATCCTGACATTTCTTTCTACCAAAAGTCCTTTGCGCGATCGAGCCGCAAACATCATCGGTGTAGTCGGAGTTACTCGCAATATTAGCGATCGCAAACAAGCAGAACAAGCCCTGCAAGAAAGCGAGGAACGCTACCGCTGCTTAATTGAAGCCACATCCCAAATTGTTTGGGATACTACAGCCGCCGGCGAAGTTATCGGCGAACAAACAGGATTGAGTGCATTCACAGGAGCGACTTACCACGAACTTAAAGGCTGGGGGTGGCTCAATCACGTCCATCCAGACGACAGAGAATATACTGCCAGGATGTGGTCTGATGCAGTTGCCAACTGCATTTTATTCGCAATAGAACACCGCTTGCTGCGGCACGACGGCGAGTACAGGTACATGAGGGTGCGCGCTGTGCCCCTATTGAACGCAGACGGCAGCGTTCGCCAGTGGGTGGGAATACACTCGGATATTACAGAGAGCAAAATCACAGAACAAGAAATGCTGCAGCAAAAAGAATTTTTGGGCAGCATTTACGACGGCGTAGAGTACAGTATTTTCGTAATAGATATCGGCGAAGACGGAGAATTTCGCTACGCCGGTTGGAACCCAGCAGCCGACTTACTCAGCGGCATCAGCAGCGAATTCGGACGTGGCAAAACTCCCGAAGAATTTTTCGATCCATTTACAGCAGCAAGGTTCCGGCAGAATTTGATCGACTGTTTGGAAAAAGGTAGCTCGATTTCCCGCGAATATCCCGTTAGTTTTGACGGTGCAGAATTCTGGTTTATGACAACTTTGACTCCCCTGCGGGATGCCTCCGGCAAAATTTATCGCGTTGTCGGCAGTTCCACCGACATTACAGAACGCAAAAAAGTCGAAGCACAATTGTGCGAACAAGAAGAATTTTTAAACAGCATCTATAACGGCTCTAATCAACCTATTTTCGTAGTAGATGTCGGCGCAGAAGGAGAGTTTCGCTACGCTGGCTGGAATGCTGCTGCAGAAGCGTCTACAGGTATTGTGAGTGCCGATTTCAAAGGCAAAACCCCAGAAGAAATTTTTCCCCCGCAAATAGCAGCAATTTTTCGACAAAGTTACGTAGATTGTTTGACAGCCGGCAGCTCGATTGCTTACGAAACCAGCGCCGAGTTAGAAGGCGCAGAACGCTGGTATATCGTCACTCTGACACCGCTGCGGGATGCCTCTGGCAGCATCTACCGCATAATTGGTAATTCGATCGACATTACGGATCGCAAACAAGCAGAAACAGCCCTGCAAGAGAGCCAGCATTTTGTGGAGCGCATTGCTAATGCCACTCCAAATATTCTCTATGTTTACGATGATATCGAGCAGCGAAATGTCTACAGCAACCGCGAACTTGCTGGCACTCTAGGCTATAGCCTCGAAGAAGTTGCCACAATGGGCAGCAATCTGTTGCCGACCATTATCCACCCTGAAGATTTAGCTCAATTTCCCGAATATTTGCAGCAATTAAAAAATACTCCCGACGACGAGGTTGTTGAATACGAATATCGGGTGCGCGACAAACAAAATAATTGGCACTGGTTCGTCAGCCGCGAAATTATATTTAGCAGAACAGCAGAGGGAAAAATCCAGCAGCGTCTCGGTGCTGCTACGGATGTTACAGATCGCAAAAAAGCAGAACAAAGTTTAGCAGAACAATTGAAAATTTCTTTATTCACAGCAGATATTGGAATTGCTCTCACTCAAAACCAGAGTTTACCTGCAACTTTGCAAAAATGCACCGATGCAGTTGTGCGCCATTTGGATGCTGCGTTTGCTCGGATTTGGACGCTGAACGAACAGGGAAATGTCTTGGAATTGCAAGCAAGCGGGGGGATGTATACTCACATTGACGGCGCTCACAGCCGCATTGCTGTCGGCCAGTTCAAGATTGGTTTAATCGCCCGAGAGCGAAAACCTCACATCACTAATTCTGTGGAAACAGATCCCAGAGTCAGTGACAAAGAATGGGCGAAACGAGAAGGAATGGTAGCTTTTGCTGGATATCCGCTAATTGTTGACAATCAGTTGCTTGGAGTAATCGTGATGTTTGCTCGCCATGAGTTGCAGGAATCAATACTAATTGCTTTAGCATCAAGTGTTGATTCGATCGCCCTGGGAATCAAGCGCAAACAAACAGAAATGGCTCTCGCCGCCCAAAAGCAAACTATGAGGACAATTATTGACAACGCTCCGATCTGGGTGTGGATGGCAAATCCTAGCGGGCGGATGTTATTAGTCAACAAAACTTTCTGCGAAGATGTGGCTGTATCCGAAGATAAATTTTTGGCAGCCTCTCACTATTCCGAAGTTTTAGGATTAGAAGCATCTGCTAACTGCATGGAATCTGACATCCAAGCGTGGAGCCAAGATACTCCCTGTTATTCAGAAGAATTGCTCCAGTTGGCTGACGGCGAGTATCACCACTTGGAGACAATTAAAACTCAGGTAAAAGATGATTGTGGCAGGGCGATCGGCTTGATAGGTTTGGGTTTGGACGTTACAAAACAAAAAGAATCTCAAAGACAGTTGCAAGAGTCGGAAGCGAGATTTCGCAAATTAGCGGAGCAGGAAACATTGCTTAACCAACTAGCTAGCAACATCCGCCAATCTTTGGATTTAGATACTATTTTGGCAACAACCGTGCAGCAAATTCGCGACTTGCTGATGCTCGATCGCTGCGTGTTTATTTGGTATATCCCAGACACCTCGCCGCCTGTTTGGGACGTGCAATACGAAGCAAAAAATGCCTATTTATCTTCGCTGTTAGGTGCATTTCCTATTAGTGCAACTGGTTCTCAAGCCGAGCGAATTGCCAATTTAGAAATAATTCGTATCGATGATTTTGAGACTGTTCCCGATCCAGTAGAGCGGGATTTTTTCAGGTGTATAGGATTACAGTCTCTGCTGGAGATTCCCCTTCAGACATCTTCAGGTAAAATAGGGGCAATTTGCTGTAGCGCTTGTAGCGCTGTGCGGTGTTGGAGCGATGAGGAAGTGGAACTATTAGTGGCGGTGGGCAATCAATTGGCGATCGCCATTAATCAAGCGGAACTTTACACACAAAGCGTCGATTCAGCCCGGATAGCGCAAGAACAAACTACCCAACTAGAAGCAACTCTGTGCGAACTCCAGCAAGCTCAAACCCAACTCGTGCAAGCAGAAAAAATGTCGAGTCTCGGTCAGATGGTAGCAGGAATTGCCCACGAAATCAATAACCCGGTCAGCTTTATTTTCGGCAATCTTACCTACACCGAAGAATACACCGGAAGCCTGATGAAACTGTTGCAAATGTATCGAGATGAATACCCGCAACCTGGTCAAGTTATTCAGCAGGAAATAGAGGCTTTAGATCTGGATTTCTTGCTAGACGACTTGCCAAAAATGCTATCTTCGATGCAGGTAGGAGCAACTCGTATTCGGGATATCGTGCTGAGTTTGCGAAATTTCTCTCGTCTCGATGAATCTGACATGAAAAATGTTAACATTCACGAAGGCATCGACAGTACATTAATGATTTTAGAACACCGTCTGAAAGCTCAGCCCGATCGCCCAGCCATTCAACTCGTTAAAGAATACGGAGAATTGCCGCTGGTGGAGTGCTACGCCGGACTGTTGAATCAGGTATTTATGAATATTATCGCTAACGCGATCGATGCTTTACAACATCCGCCCAAAAATCCGGGAAGTATCCGCATTCGTACAGAGGTAGAAGGTAATTGCGTTGCGATTAGAATTGCTGACAACGGTTCAGGTATCGCCGATCAAATCAAGCAGCGGATATTCGACCCTTTCTATACTACAAAACCGATCGGTTCGGGAACGGGAATGGGTTTAGCAATTTCCCATTCAATTATTGTCGAAAAACACAAAGGTAAAATCAACTGTTTTTCGGCGATCGGGAAAGGTACTGAATTTGCGATCGAGATTCCGATTAAAAGGACAGAGAATTAAATTGGTTTGTCGGCAAAATTACTAAGGTGCGTCAGTTGGAAAACCCGATTTTTTGGTACTAACCTTAAAACTGACGCACCCTACAGGCTCCCAACAGATAAAAGTTATTTTACCATAAATTTGTCTGGTGCGTATTACCCACTCTCCAACTAAAATTGATATGATATTAAAAATCACAAATCAAAAATCACAAATCAGATATGGCATTACCTCCCGGCAGTTTAGGTTTACCCCTAATTGGCGATACCCTCAACTTTTTGCAAGATTCCCAATTTGCCAAAAAACGCCACCAGCAGTACGGGCCCATTTTCAAAACTAGCATTTTCGGAGAGCCTACCGTGTTTGTGCGTGGCCAAGAGGCGAATTTGTTTGTTTTAAGCAATGACAACCAATATTTTGTTGTGAGTTTTCCTCCGAGCACGAAAGCGCTTTTAGGGCCGCTTTCCTTGTCGCTGCAAACGGGTGCTAACCACCAAAATCGGCGCAAGTTGCTGTACCAAGCGTTTCAGCCACGAGCTTTAGCCGGCTACATCGGCGCGATGGAAGATATCACTCAGCGCTATTTGGAAAAATGGGTCAAAATGGAAACCATGACTTGGTATCCTGAACTGAAAAATTATACTTTTGATGTGGCGGGTAAGTTGTTAGTAGGGATAGAAAAGGGTTCGGAAACGGCGCTAGGACATTATTTTGAAACTTGGTCTAAGGGTTTATTTTCGATTCCTTTAGATCTGCCTTGGACTCTGTTTGGCAAAGCGAAAAATAGCAGAAAGTTACTGTTAGCAGAACTGGAAAAGATTATTCGCGATCGCCAACAAGGAACCCCTAGCGGCAATGATGCTTTGAGTTTGCTGATTTCGGCTCGCGATGACGAGGGAAATAGTTTGAGTTTGGATGAGTTAAAAGATCAAGTGCTGTTGCTGTTGTTTGCGGGACACGAAACTTTAACTTCGGCGATCGCCTCTTTTTGTCTTCTCGTGGCTCAAAACCCCGATGTAATGGCAAAAGTGCGGGCCGAACAGCAGCAGTTCCCCGCAACTGAACCCCTAACATTGGAACAGCTCAAACAAATGACTTATTTAGAACAGGTTATGCGAGAAGTGCTGCGTTTAGTTCCACCGGCTGGAGGTGTTTTTCGGACAGTAATTAATGCTTGTGAGTTCGGCGGCTATGAAATTCCCAAGGGTTGGAGCGTGGTTTCTGGGATTACTCAAACCCATCAGGATAGTCAACTTTATCCTGAACCCGAGCGATTCGACCCCGATCGATTTAGCTCGGAGCGATCGGCTAAACCTTTCAGTTACGTGCCCTTTGGCGGCGGTTTGCGAGAATGTTTGGGCAAAGAATTTGCCCGATTAGAGATGAAGTTGTTTGCAGCAAAGATGGTTCGGGAGTACGAGTGGGATCTGTTACCGGATCAAGATTTGAATTTGATCACAATACCGATGCCTCATCCTCGCGACGGTTTGCGAGTGAAGTTTCGGCGGAACTATTCTTAAGAACAGGCAAGATGCCTGTTCCACAATCGGGTAAATTTTCTTGTGGGGCGTTGCTCCTAGCCCGCCCTGAAAGCCTTATTGGTAATGGTGCAAGATCTCAGTCTCAATCAACATCCAATTGCATCGGCCCCAAATACTTAGTTAAATAAGGCGAAAACACCTCATAAATCAGAGTCAATGGCTTTCCGTGATGCCAAAACAAATAATGTCGCCCCCAAAAAGGCCCCGATTGTTCAAAAGCAGACTCCAAAACCGCCGAATCGCCGAAATAAATGCCTTGTACGTCGCGATACAACTCTGTCCGCAGCCGCCCTAAACTAGCCCATATTGGCAAAGATTTATTTTCTAAATATTCATCTACGTGACTCGCTTCCCACCAAGAAGTCGCGTAGGCGAGGCGCTGTCCCGAAGCTGTCCGCAGCCACACTTGGCGGCGCAGGCGGGGCCCCGGAACCGCGACAATTTGCTGGGGCGCGCCGTCTGCATCGTCACCCACCAAGGACATATCGATTACGTCTACTTCTGTCCGTTCCCCTGTCAGCAGTTGCAGGTGACGGGTGGGGGAACCGTCGCCCAGGAGCAGTATTTGCCATGCCGGCGCTAGCTTAGTGTGGGGCAAACCCTTCTGTACTGCGTCTTCTGCTCCTTTCCACAGGGGGTTGAGAGCGTGCCAGGTTTGGCTGTTTTTGGGTGTAAATGTTGCAGTCAAGGGTCTTTACAAAACTTAATTTTTTGTTTATTATAACGCTTCTGCAATTATCCAATCAAAGTCAAAAATCGATCGACCCAGGACGATCGCCTATAGGATGTCTGGTAGACCCCAATTACATTCATCCTCCAATTATCTGGAAATTATCTGCGTTTATCAGTGTTTATCTGCCTGAAATCTGCGGTTGAAGGATCGATGAATGATTTATGCAATTCAAGTCTAGTGAAATAGTTATAATACTTATGTTACGAATAACCGAAATCAAACTTCCCTTAGATCATCCTGAAAGTGCGATCGCCAGCGCCATAGTCAAAAAGCTGCAAATTCTCCCCGAAGAATTGCTCAGCTATAGCATTTTTAAGCGCAGCTACGATGCTCGCAAAAAAGCAGAAATCCTCCTTGTCTATATTGTGGATGTAGAGGCAACACAGGAAAAACAACTTCTCCAACGCTTCAAAAAAGATCCTCATGTGATGGTAACACCAGACACGAGTTATCGCTATGTAGCGCAAGCCCCCAGCAATTTGACGATTCCCCGCCCCATTGTGATCGGTACGGGGCCCTGCGGTATCTTTGCAGGGCTGATGCTGGCACAAATGGGATTTCGCCCCATCCTTTTGGAACGCGGCAAAGCAGTGCGCGATCGCACAGTTGACACCTTTGGATTTTGGAAGAAAAAAACCGAATTCAACCCAGAATCTAACGCTCAGTTTGGCGAAGGTGGTGCGGGTACTTTTTCCGATGGAAAACTCTACAGCCAAGTTAAAGATACCCAGCATTACGGGCGCAAGGTGCTAACGGAACTCGTGAATGCGGGAGCTTCACCGGAAATTTTATATATTAATAAGCCGCATATTGGTACATTTAAGCTGGTGGGACTTGTCCAAAGTATGCGGGCAAAAATTGAATCGTTAGGCGGAGAATTTCGTTTTCAAACTCGTGTCGAAGATATCCACATCGAAAATGGCAAAGTGCAGGGAATTACCACAGCCAGCGGAGAATATATTGCGAGTAATCATATTGTTTTAGCGGTGGGACACAGCGCCCGCGATACTTTTGAAATGTTATTTTCGCGCGGTGTTTACATCGAGGCTAAACCTTTTTCTATTGGTTTTCGGGTGGAACATCCGCAGCAGTTGATCGATCGCTGTCGTTTTGGCGATCGCGCGGCCCACAAACTTTTAGGTGCCGCCGATTACAAACTGGTGCACCATTGCCAAAATGGCCGTTCTGTTTACAGTTTCTGTATGTGTCCCGGTGGTTTGGTAGTGGCGGCTGCATCGGAACCGGGGCGACTTGTCACTAACGGGATGAGTCAATATTCTCGCAATGAACGCAATGCTAACAGTGGGATTGTCGTGGGTATCACGCCGGAAGATTATCCCGGTCATCCCTTGGCGGGAATTGAGCTTCAACGTCGCCTAGAAGAACGGGCATTTGAGTTAGGAGGTGGCACTTACAACGCGCCGGGGCAGCTTGTGGGAGATTTTTTAGCGAATCGCCCTTCGATCGCGCTAGGAAGCGTGCAGCCGTCTTATACGCCGGGAGTTGTGATGACTGATTTGAGCGAAAGTTTGCCGGATTATGCGATCGCCGCCATCCGCGAAGCACTTCCGGCTTTTGACAAACAGATTAAAGGATTTGCGATGGATGATGCGGTTTTGACTGGGGTGGAAACGCGCACTTCTTCACCAATTCGGATTAAGCGCAAGGAGGATTATCAGAGTTTGAATACAGAAGGTCTTTATCCGGCTGGGGAAGGTGCGGGATATGCGGGTGGAATCCTGTCGGCGGGGATTGATGGAATTAAGGTAGCGGAGGCTGTGGCTTTGAGTATTTTGCAATCTTCAAATCACAAAATTTAGATGTAAGTTTAAATTTAAAAAACCTCAATAAAAGTGGTTCGTAGTGAGGACTTCAGTCCGCATAAAATCAGAGTTGTAGGGTGCGTCGCTTGCGATAAATCTCTGAATAAAATTCCACAATCTGATAGCGACGCACCTGATATCTGCAATCGCCCGAATAAGGTGCGTCGCCCGTGCAATTGTCGATTTAATGCGACGATTGATCGCAGGCGACACACTCTACGACTACTTATACAATTCAAGTTTAATTTGCCATCTGTAAGGTTCGTCGCCATGAGATTGTCGAGAGAATTTAGGGATTAATCATGGCGACACACCCTACGAATACTGCGAACCTTTTCAAACAGTAGCTAAGCGCGATCGAATTTCCGTATCCGTGTATTCCGGCGTCCAGCCAGTCGTAGTGGTAAAATATCGCACAGCTTTAACTTTCCGGGCCGCTGTCAAATAAAACCAGTGTTCCGTATTCGCCGGTACGTTGATAAATTCTTCCGGCTGCACAGTGAGCTCGACTTGGCTGCCATCTGGCCGCACGAAGCCGAAAATGCCCTCGCCTGCTACGATATAACGCACTTCATCGTCAGCGTGGATGTGGCACTTGTTGAATTTGGACAGCATGGTGTCGATGTTGGGAATATCTGGGTGCAGTACGATTAAGTCGCGCTCTTGATAGCCTGCGGTTTCCTGGAGTTGTTGGAAGTAGCCGTCGAGGGCTTGCAGGATTTGCTCTTTTTCGGTGTCGCTAAGCGCATCTTTCGCTAACAAATTGTGAATTTCTGGACTCTCACCCACTGGCCAGCGGTTGAGTTGAATGTTTAAGGGAGCGAGTTCGCGGGTAATGTCGCTGAGTTGAGTGTAGGTTGTACCGTTTTCGTGTCGCAGGATAGCCATTTTTGCACGTTCCAATTTTTGGCGTTGACATACTCACTGTCCTAAAGGCGCAGTGATTCTTAACGCTTCACAGACCGACGCTTGCAAGCAAGTCTTATCCAGCCTCTACGTTCGTTTTAAGTCTCCCAATGCCCTATGGCGACTATCGTTTTTGTAGCTCAAGTAAAATACTTGATTGCATCCAAGGTCGGATTCCACCGTTGCCCTTTCTGCTTCCCCTGTTTCTGATCGCAACTTTGACAGGACTTTCAACCTTGTTATTTGTTTTGAAGTATCTTAAATCCGGGCGGGTCAGTGACCATCAATATCTTAACGCAAAGCCGTCCTAAAAGGACGGGGTTTTAGACCCAATTTTCTGATAAACAGACACGGCGAAATACCTTTGTCGATCGCGCCTGCCGCTGAAAAACCATTTTAACTCTGATTTGCACAGACACCAACGGCCTGTTCGACAAGAGTTCAATTTTGTCGCGATAAGATTGATAAGTTAGGTGTCTGTCTGCACCGGGCGATCGCCATACTGACCTTTTTCATGTAATTTTTGCAACAACTATGCCTACTTATACTGGAATTTCTAGCGAAGCATTTCAGCATCCGCTCGATCGCCAAGCCGAGACAGCATTACGCAGCGTACCTGGATTTGACTTAATTGCCAGCAAATTTGTAGAATTTGTCTACGAACGACCGCAATTCGTTTACCTAATGGGAAATAGCATCCAAGTCGGCCCGCGCCAATATGCCAGCATTTATCACATTTTTCGGGAGTGCGTGCAGGACTTAGATATTTTTCCAGAACCCGGTTTGTTTGTTTCTCAAAATCCCGCCGTTAACAGCTATGCTCTCGGAAAAAATCAGCCCTACATAGTGTTAAACACAGGTCTTTTAGACTTGTTGGACGAGGCAGAAATCAAGGTAGTGCTGGCTCACGAGTTGGGACACATTAAATGCGGGCATCCAACTTTAAATCAAATGGCGATGTGGGCGATGAGCATTGCATCGACAATTGGTGAGATGACTTTTGGGCTGGGAAATATTGTCGGTAGCGGTTTAATTTTTGCTTTTTATGAGTGGCGGCGCAAGGCGGAATTGTCGGCGGATCGGGCGGCTTTGTTGGTGACGGATGATTTGAACGGGGTGATGAAGACGATGATGAAACTTGCGGGAGTTAGCAGTAAATATGCTGACCAATGCAGTTTGCAAGAGTTTATCCGCCAGTCTGACAATTATCAAGAACTCGATCGCGACAATCTCAATCAAGTGTATAAATTTTTACTTTACAACGGCGGCCAAGGTGTGATGCTGAGTCACCCTTTCCCGGTGGAACGTTTGCGGTATTTGCGAGATTGGGCGAGTTCGGAAGAATATCGCCAAATTAAGCTGGGAAACTACAAGCGGGCTGTGGCTGAGGGTGCGGTTGATGTGAAGTCCCAAACATCTAACAGTGAGACGGAGGCTTTGCGCCGTCAGATTGAAGAATTGCAGCGGGAGATCGATCGACAAAAATCTAACCAAAAATAACTTTAGTGTGTGCCGCAAGCACCTAGCGGCTATAATTAGCGCCTTCAACCACTGTTTGCGTAAGTCTGGGAAAATTTACCGGATTTGGGTGAGGGAGGAAAGTATAAGGAAGACAGGCTAGTGAGAGACTTACTCGCAACTGGCCTCCAATCTAAAAACTGTCCTCTCCTTTCTGAAATCTGTTTCTGAGGAGGTGTAGTTTAAATTAAGATCAGCTTATAACTCAACCGGGCTAAGAAAAAATGATTATTGATAAAGCCATGAATACTAACAAACCAACTTCTAATTTTTTCGGTAATGTGGGCAAAGTTGCGATCGCCCTAACTGTTCTGGCTGCTGGCATGGTATTTACAAATCCTCCGAGAGACAAATACCTAACTTATGCTTCCGGCGTGCTCGAAACCGAGTTTAAAAACACTGTGCGCAATGATTCTCGCGTACCCAAAGCTTTGAGTGGCGTTGCAGAGACTTTGCTGACTTCGCAGCGCGGATCGATCGAACACTTGCTCGACAATACAACGGAACGTCAGAACTTAGGCATTGTCAGCATTTACACAACTCAACTGGGCAAAAAAAGCTATCAAACAGTTGGAGCTTTTGGGAATTTTGTTACCCTGCCACCTAGTTCTGAAAATGCTCAAAAGTAGAGTCAAATTAAGTTCAATTGTAGAAACCGGGTTTTGGATAAAGCCCGGTTTTTACTTACGTAATTTTATGTAAGTCAATCTCAATAAATTCGGATACAGGCAGCACATATTTTTAATCAAGCCCGCTCTGAGACGCAAAATATTAAGTTTTATTAAAGATGAAAAGTTCTTGTGCCACTTAATATTAACATTGGTACTATAAAAGTTTATGTTTGACAAATAAGCAGATGGCAATGCAATTAAGTAAGGGTGAGAGATTTAATATCTCTAAAGAAGCGCCGGATTTAAAAAAAATGGCGATCGCCCTCGGTTGGCAGTTGACAGAGGCAGGAAAAAGCTACGAGATTGATGTCTCTGCGTTTATGCTAGGTGCTGACGGCAAAGTACCTAACGATAAATATTTGATATTTTACAATAATCTGCAATCCAGTGACGGTTCGGTACTGCAATCGATTCCTGAAAACAACAACCCAGGTAAAGAAAATAAGACTATTTACGGCGTTATCTTAGAAAAAGTTAATCCTGAAATTGTGGAAATAACTTTTGTTGTCACTATTCACGAAGCACAGAAAGTTAATGCAAATTTTAGCAATATCATAAATTCTTTTGTCAAGATTGTCAATTTGGATACGGGAATCGAACTTGTTCGGTATGAATTAAAAGAGAATTTTACGCGAGAAACTGCTATAGAATTTGGTCGTTTGTATAGAAAGAATGGAGAGTGGAGATTTCAGGCGGTAGGAGAAGGATATCAAGCTGGATTGCAGAGTTTTGTTGACAAGTATTGTAGCTGAAATAGCAATAACACTGCTTCAAAGCAGCGATGCCCAAATATCGCCGACAGATTCTGATAGCAGCAGCACAAAAACTCGCCGCAGGAAAAGAAGTAAAAGGTAAATTTCAGTTACGTTAGTTAATCGATGCCAAAATGTGCTGGTAAGCTTCGATGGTTTGTTGGGCGATCGCCTCCCAATTGTAGTGCTTTTTGGCATAAGCTTGCGCGTTCAAGCCCCGGCGCTGGCGTTCCTGTGGTGCCAGGAGTGCTGATTTGATCGTGGAGGCGATCGCCCCTACCTCCAGAGGCGCAACCCACCCAGCCTCTGCTTGCTGGATGTCGTCGGAGATGTGTACGCGATCGGAAATAGCAACAGGTACACCAGCCGCCATCGCTTCTGCTACAGCAATACCAAAGTTTTCATAATAGGAAGGCAACACAAATAAGTCTGCCTTTCTCAACACTTCCGCTTTTAAATCACCGCTAACAAAGCCAGTGATTATGGTAGATTTTCCTAAACTTAAACTTTGTATTTTTTGTTTAATTTTTGTTTCATAATCAGCATCTTGCGGATTGGAGCCTGCCAAAATAAAATGAAATATTATGCCATCTTCTAAAACACTTTCCAGTGCCGGGATAAGCAAATCTAATCCTTTTTTTGGTTCGATCCGCGACATAAATAATATGATTGGTATTTCAGAATTCCGCAATAGTTCAGGAGAAAAATCTGCCGTCACTCCCAATGGAATCACCAAATCTAGTGACAAAAAATCTTGTGGCACAGGCATCTTGCCTGTGCTATCCTGTGGCACAAAATCCTGTGGCACAGACATCTTGCCTGTGCTATCTTGTGGCACAAAATCCTGTGGCACAGGCATCTTGCCTGTGCTCTCCAAACCAAATCTTTCTGAAATTTTAGCTTCTTGTTTGCTAGTGAAATGAATTGCTGCCGCACCTGCCAAATTAGGGCGTTCTAAAAGTGCAGCATAAATCTGTTTCAAGCACTTTTTTTTCTGCAAATCTGCGGGATCAAGCATACCGCAGGGACGGATAATATACGGCAACTTATGATATCGGGCAATTGTAGCAGCGAAAGTAGTTACTGGCGAAAACAAAGCGTGAATGTGAGCGAGGTCAAATTGTTCGATATTTTCATTCAACCACTGTAATAAACTCAGGGAAAACTTATATCTACGAAACGGAAAACAGCGGAAATAAATAATCTGATAACCGTTTTGTTTGATTGGTTGATTTAATGGCACATCTAAGGGAGGTTGACCGATATCTCCATTAGAATCTGTGGTGATAATTGTGACATCAACGCCTTGGGAAGCTAGGGCGGCCGAAAGTTCCAATACCATTTGACTCGGGCCGCCGTAGACGAGGGAAATTGAGGGAATAATTTGGATAATTCGCATGATTACCACTTGTTATTAGTTGGGGTAGCTTGTTGTGTTATTATAGAAATAAGTGCAAGTTTTGCACCTTATACTAATTTAGGCGAGCGGAGGCACTTTATGCTGATTGGATTCAGCGTAGGTAACTACAAATCTTTTAAAGAAACTGTCACCCTCAGCATGGTAGCTTCGTCAATTACTGAGGACGATCGAGAGCTTGACGAAAACAATCTCTTTGAAATTGAGCGTAGTAAATTAAAATTGCTTAAAAGTGCTGCTATTTATGGAGCCAATGCCAGTGGCAAAAGCAATCTTGTTGCTGCCCTGCGCTTTATGAAGTGGTTTGTCCTCAACTCATCCAAAGAAACGCAAGTTTCAGAGGCGATCGATATTGAAGCATTCAGGCTAAGTACAGAGACAGAAAAAGAGCCATCCTTCTTTGAAATCGTTTTCCTGCTCAAAGGCACTACCTTTAGATATGGCTTTGAGGTAAACACTGAGCAGGTGGTTTCTGAGTGGTTGTTTCAAACTGATAACAATGCAGAAAAACTTCTTTTTGAACGGGATTTTGACAATTTTATATTAGATGATTTCCCGGAGGGGCAAGGCATTAGCGATAAAACCAGAAGTAATGCTTTATTTCTTTCTGTTGTTGCACAATTTAATGGTAAAGTTTCTGGCAAAATTCTGCTGTGGTTCAGTAAAACTTTGCAATTGATATCAGGCTTGCAAGATACACAATACCGCAAGGAAACTTTAGACTCTTTTGAGAACGATCGCCACAGGCATGATATTATTGAATTCATCAAAAAATTAGACTTGGGTATTGCTGATATCCAAATCACAAATCAACCTGGATTTATTCTTTCCAATAATAAGGTATTATATGCTAGTTACTACGGCGGTAGTTTATCTCTTAATCCTGAAAGCAAACCAACCGTAAAAACAGTTCATCGAAAATATGATGCTGACGGTAAGCAGACTGCTATAGAAATATTCGATATCGAAAAACATGAGTCTGAGGGAACAAACAAATTGTTTGCATTAGCAGGGCTGCTTCTCGATACTTTGAGGACAGGAAAAATTTTATTCATAGATGAACTTGATGCCAGACTTCATCCGCTGATTACTCGCGAATTAATCTGCTTATTCAATTCTAATGAGACTAATCCGCACAACGCACAGCTTATATTCACGACACACGACACAAACTTGCTCAGCAGCAAGACTTTTCGCAAGGATCAAATATGGTTTACCGAGAAGGACAATAAGGGGGCTACTGATTTGTACTCTTTGGTGGAGTATAAAGTAGGAAAAAATGCCTCATTTGAGCGCGATTACATTATTGGTAAGTATGGCGCTATCCCTTTTATTGGTAATTTTAAAGAACTTATAGGTGAACTTCATGGGTAAAAAAAGTTCGTCTGGAAGAAAGATTGATTACTATAACCGAAAAGTTAAAAGTAGAAAATGGTTTTTAATTGTGTGCGAAGGTGAGAAAACAGAACCAAACTATTTTAGAAGTTTTCCGGTAGACACAAAGGTAATTAAGCTGGATATCAAGGGAGAAGGGAGAAACACGAGGAGTTTAGTAGAAAAAGCTATTGAGTTGAAAAATGACTCAGAATACGACGAAACAGACAGATTTTGGTGTGTGTTCGATCGCGATATTAACGGTAAAAATTCTCACGACGCGCAAAATTTTAATACAGCTATGACTCTTGCCAAAAATAACGGCATTAAAGTAGCTTACTCTAATGATGCTTTTGAACTTTGGTATTTACTACACTTCCATTTTTATAATACTAGAATTTCTCGCAAGCATTATCAAAATATGCTAACCAAGTTATTGGAACACGAGTATCAGAAAAACAGTGAGACGATTTACGAGGAACTCAAAAGCAAACAGCAGGATGCGATTAAACACGCAAAACGGCTTTTATTGGAATACGATCGCCCCAATCCTGAAAGTGATAATCCTTTGACAACAGTGCATCTGCTAGTGGAAGAACTTAACAGTTTTATTCCTGATTGATGAATGATTTTAGCACTAGATACATCTGATTACCAAAAGACCTCACAAACCCGGTTTCTTGCGTGATTTATCGTGACTCGTCGCAAAACTCGTAGGAACCCGGGTTTAGGGAAATTGAGGGAATAATTTGGATAATTCGCATGGAGGATCGTTTTTTACATCAACATACCAACATCTCCCATTACAAATTTAATTATCTGGAAAAGGCTGCCCGTTTAGCTGTTCAGCTTCCTCTCTCTTGGTTGCTGTAATTTGGGTATTGTGAGATATTTTCTTGGAAAATTCATACATTTCACTGGCTTTGGCTTCAGCAGCTTTCACAATTTCAAGAATTTCCAGCAGTACGCTTTCATCTGGTAATTGTTTCATGACAATACCTCTAATTTTTCAATTACTTTTTCGAGCATCATTTTAGATTCAGGAGCTATACGTAGCAAGGCTGCTAAATAATCTCCTGCTTTTTGAACATCTGCATCGGGAACACCAGCCATCAATATATTGCTCACAATGTTCTCTGCTTGTAAGCGAGTACCTATTACACAGAATTGAAAATTAGTTATCGAAGAAAAGTATTGCATCAGTATTTCATTTTCTGGAAAAAGAGACATTGCTGTTCTAAGTGCAAAAAGTCCCTGCGTTGCAAGGCTCTCGGTATCGTTTAGTACCTCGTAGAGCTGCTCAACCAAAGGTCGTATTTCGGAAGGAATAGACATTTGCAACAGTTGTGATTTGATACTTGGATTATACTGCTAAAAGTTACAACAATTCTTTGTAAAAGTCTAACAACTGCTCAGCTAAGGCTTGATTTGTATAATTGGTCATGGCTCTATGATAACCCCGATCGCCCAAATCAGCCGCCAACTCCGGCAACTCCATCAATTTCTGCAAACACTCGCGCAAAACCGCTGCATTTCCCTCCGGGAAGACTAAGCCCGCATCACCGATGACGTGGGGAATTTCCCCGCAGTCGGAACCGATAACCGGGATTTTACACGCCATCGCCTCAATTAAAACGTGACCAAATTGTTCTTTCCAACCCACAGTAGTCAAAGTTTTGAATTTATAGCTGGTTTGCGAGGGTAATACCAAGCAGTTCATTAGGTTGATATATGCGGGAACCTCTTCGTGGGAAACGCTTTCTACCCAGATTATTCGGTCGCTGATGCCCCATTTAATCGATTTTTCGACAATTTGCGATCGCAATTTCCCTTGTCCTACTAACAGCCACTTCCAAGGGAGTTTTTTCAATCCCGCCAATGATTCAGCTAAAGTTAATAGTCCTTTTTCTTCGACAAATCGCCCGACAAATCCTACCACAAAATCGGTCGGTTCAATGCCTAATTTTAGCGATAAATCAGCGTCTTTACCAGTGCGGCGAAACAAAGTTTCATCTACTCCGAGTTGCGGCATTACTGCCATCGCACCTGTGTAGCCCCGCTGCCTCAAAATTTTAGATCCGTCTAGGTTGCCGACAATAATTCCGTCAGTGTGATTGAGATTGTAATTTTCTAAGACTGAAACGGGCCACTTCAATTTATAAGGCAGGTTCCACCAGGTAAATAATATATTTTTGGCTTGGAGTTTGAGTAATTTATTGAGTATAATTAATTGGGTGTAGGCTAGGGATTTTGAACCCTGTTCGACTTGGATAATCTGCGGCTGGAATTCCTGCAATAGTTTAATTATATCTGTGCCAAATGTTAGCAATCCTTGATTGTTTTGACTAAAATTGGATATGGGAACTATTTTAAATGAGCCTTTTTGATAAAATTCGGTTTCAATAGTTTGATTTTGTACGCCTCCGGGTTTCCAGCGTCGCGGCACTACAATTGTTACTTCAATGCCTGGTTCTAGGTTGGCTAATATTTTATATTTTTCCCTATTTATGTCAACTATATAGGTGTGGCTGGCAACCAAGATTCTCATTGTTCAGTCATTGGTAATTGGTAGTTGATAATTGTAATTATTTAAGGTTAATGTGATCTTGATGAGTGTAAATTTGTCCGTCGTTCCAGAGGGACTGAATTAATGTATTGATGGCGCTAATCAAGCCGAGGATATAAAAAGTAAGTCGAACAATAATTTTAATGGGCGATCGGCTTTTATGACAAGGTGGCTTCCCCAAAACGTGGCAGTCAAAGAGTTTGGCGAAAAATCGCAGGCATTCAAAGGTCGTTAAATTTTTCAATCCCATCAGAAAGTGGTTGTGATAAAATGTGACTTGATATGCGATCGATCGCGTGCTGACATCGTGACATCCGCCGCTCTCCTCCCCCAAATGAACTAAACAGGCATTGGGATCGTACCAAATTTTCATGCCAGTCGATCGCAATCTCAAACAAAAATCCGACTCCTCCCGCACCGCACTCCCTACAAACCGCTCATCAAACGTCAAACCCCACTCGGCAAAAACCTGCCTGCGAAACGACATATTACAGCCTCTAGCCGAGAGCACCTGCTGCGCTTTGACTGTATGCACCAAATCGATAAAATACCAAGCAATGCCCGCATCCATCGCTTCTGGGGGCAAAAAGTCGATCGCCAAATCACCTCCAGAAAAATCCAATTTCATTCTGTCAAATACCCTACCCGCCACACAACCCACATCCGGTTTTTCTAAATAGTTGGCAGCGTGAGCAGCTAAAAAACCATCCGGCAATTGTACATCATCATCAAGAAATAAAATAATCTCTCCAACTGCGCGTCGCACGGCATAATTTCTCGCCGCCGGCAAACTCGCCCAATTTACCCGAAACCACCGAATTTTTCCCGCATTTGCCAATTCCTCTAAATAAACTTGAGTTTCCGATTCGTGGGTACGAGTTTGATCGATTACCAACACTTCAAAATTCGGGTAATTTTGCCGAATCGTATCAGCCAATGTCTCTCGCAGGGGTTGCTCGCGATTGTAGGTAGGTATCACAACAGAAATCATCATTCGCAGTTGCCACTTTTGTTATTTCTCTAAACGCCAAAGCCACACATCGCCCGGTTTGTAAATTGGTATGATTTTATATTTTTGCACTTTTTCTAGTTCAAATTGCAATAGTTCGGTGCTTCGGTAGATAAATACATCGCTAAAACCATCCGGGATTTTGACTTGCTCTGGTTTAACTGCTAGTAAAAGCTGTGTTTGTGGCTTCAGTAAATAGCTGATAGACATTATTTTTCCGGTAAGGTTGTTGCCTCCGTGACTAATTAATAAAGGTTTTTGGGCTTGATTGACAATCGCTGCTACTTGGGGATTGTATTTAGTGCTAGAAGGATACTTGTTCCACCAAAGTTGTGATTGTGAGCTAACGGCACAAGAAACTATTTCACTTGATATTAGGGCTATTAAGCCGAGCTGCCACAGCTTTTGTTGTCGGGGATTGGTGGCGGCTACAATTTTAGCGGTAAACAGGTAAGCCACAGCTAGCTGAATTCCTAAAATATAGGGAACTAGATAGCGATCTGCGACGCCTCCTACTGCTATCAATACTATCGCTGTAATTGCGATGGCTGTCAGGACAAACAGCCAAACTCGCTTGGGAGTTGAGTAGCAAATGAAGTAGATTGAATATACGATCGACAACATTAATATAACTGCTCCAATTAGTCTCGGTAAATCATTAATATTATTCGCACCTAATTTAATTATTCCGCCTGCCCAATGCGTGTCAACAAAATTACGGCAGGTGATAAGAATCAAAGATTTAAGTGAAGACATGACCGAGAGAGAAAGACGGGGCAAGCCTACTGTGGCAGCGATTTTGGGCGAGTTATAAACTAATACAAAAATCCAAGGTAAGAAAATGAGTGTTGCTGCCGCTGAAGCTAGTAAATAAGCTATTAATGTTTGGCTAACACGCCAATTTTCATTGATAATTACGTAGATACCGTGGGCTAATATTACTATAAAAAATAATAAACTACAATACAGTCCTAGCGTCAGGGCGATCGCATAAATAGACCAAACAGCCTTGCTCAATTTAGATTTTGATTTAAATGTGGCGGGAGTTTTTTGTAGGGCGATCGCCCGCAGCAGCATCGCATTCGACAGCAAGACAAGGACTGCAAACATCATGTACGGTCTTGCTTCTTGCGCGTACAAGACGTGAAACGGCGACACAGCGGTGATTGTCACAGCAACCCATCCCACAGAAGTAGATCGAAATAATTCCCAGCATAGCCAATAAATGCTGGGAAAAACTAGCAAACTAATCCAAGCGGAAAGACTTCTGACAGTCGCCACTTGTGGGCCGAACAACTGCACCCAGAATCTGGCTAATATAAAATACAGCGGCGGTAATTGAGGTTCTTCTGTAGCTAAACCTTTAACAGTATCCAACCAACTTTTTTCGGAATTTATTTGCTGATATTTTTGCTGCAAATCGGCGACGCTAATTATTTTTCCTTGAAAATCTTGCTGTACCATTTCCGTCCAGGTATAGCCAGAAATTCGCAGCGACGTGATAGATTCGTCGAAAGAGTAGACTTTGTGATCGAGGTTTTTAAATCTAAAAAATATCCCAGTTATTAATATGATAACAATTAAAAGTTTTAACGAAGTTCGATGCACCAGCCCATTTTGAATTGATTTGCTGTTCATAAAATCAAAAATGAGGAAATCAAGAAAGAAGGATTTAGTTGTTTAGTCTAGAGGGAATCAGGATGAGGGAATAAGAATGAAAAATTGGTTTCAATATTCCCTATATTTCTCTAGAGGATTCTTGCCATTTGTGTCAACTTAATCTCAAGCTTAATATTAGCCTAATGTTTATTGTCGAGGCCTAGATATCCCTGGAACCCCTTAATAAGGGGGGACAAGAATATTCTCAAAGTTCCCCGACTATCCGGGGAATTTAGGGGGATCAGGCCTCGGCGATAAACGAGAGATACAAAGGATTTCCGACTTAAGTTGACACGATGAAGGCTTCTTCCCTCTTCCTTCTTCCTTCTTCCTTCTTCCATCAAATAGCTATGTGTTTCTGAACAGCTAAGACTAAATTTTCAGTCCAGAAATTAGCCAATTCGGCGTTGGCAGCTTCCACCATAACTCGGATCAGGGGTTCAGTGCCAGAAGCGCGAACCAAAATCCGTCCCTGTTCTCCCATTGCAGTGTTAGCACGATCGATCGCCTTTTGCATGGGTTCGCACTCGTGCCATCTTAGCCGTTTTTCGCGATCGTCCACCCGCACATTTACCAGCAACTGCGGATAAGTTTGGAAACTGCCGCTGACCAGTTGCGCTAAAGATTCCCCGGATTGGCGCACCAGCGAAGCTATATGCAAAGCTGTCAGCAAACCATCGCCACTGATACCGAAATGCGGACAAAGAATGTGCCCCGACTGTTCGCCGCCCAACATCGCACCCGTGCGCTGCATTTCAGCATGAACGTGCTGATCTCCCACGTTCGTTCTAGTTAGTTTTCCCCCCAATTCTTCCCAAGCTCGCTCGAAGCCGAGGTTAGCCATTACAGTAGAAATAATTAAATTATCCGGTAACTGTTCGGAGTCGCGCAACTGCCGGCCCCACAGATAAAGAATGTAATCGCCATCAATCGATCGACCTTTGTTGTCAACACCCAAAACTCGATCGGCATCACCGTCAAAAGCAAATCCCAAATCAGCATTGTGTTCCAAAACCGCCGCTTGCAAACTTTCGAGATGAGTAGAACCGCAGTTAACATTAATGCGAGATCCATCTGGAGAGTTGTGCAAACAGATCACATCCGCCCCCATTTGCTCGAACACCGCCGGCGCTAAACCCGCCGCCGCCCCCCAGGCCAAATCCAAAACCACCCGCATTCCCGACAAATTCATCTGTTGCAGCGAATCAGAGACAGAAGCAGCATAATCTTTCACCAACTCCTGGCGGTGGTAGTGTTGTCCCAAAGCAAAACTAGCAACCGGAACCTTAGCCCCCCGGATTCCCGCTTCGATTTGTTCCTGCAACTGCTGCGACAGCTTAGAGCCGTTTGAGCCAAAAAACTTAATCCCGTTATCTTCTGGGGGATTGTGAGAAGCCGAAATCATCACACCGCCGACAGAATCCGAAATGCTTGCCAGATAAGCAACGCAGGGAGTCGGACACAATCCCAAATTCCACACTTCCAAACCGGCTGCTGTCAAACCCGCTGACAGTGCCATTGCCAGCATATCGCTGGAATTCCTGCTGTCTTGCCCTAAAATAACCGGGCCCTGGTTGGGGGCATTTTGGCGCATAATTTGTCCAGCCCAGAAGCCAACTTGCAGGGCTAGGGGTGCATTCAGCAATTCTCCAACTTTCCCGCGAATGCCGTCTGTGCCAAAGAGTTTAGTATTTGGTAGGGAGAGGCTATTTCCCAACAGAATACTATCGCGTTTGGCTGGCTGTACTGAGTTAGCAGCCGGAAATTCGCTACCACGATGGCGCGAAGGTGTCTGAACCATATTCACTCCTTTAGGAATATTCACACTCACACTTTGCAACTTATGTTACAACTGAAAGTCTTTATTTTCAGCGTAAACTCGATTTATTTCGGGGATTGCTCAGTTCAGTTGACAATAAGACGGCGGTTGAAACCGCGTCTACACAAACGAAGTCCGCCTCCGCGGACTGAAGATAAGACGTACGGTTTCAACCGCCCCGTCTTCTTATCGGAACCGTATTGGGCTATAGAAGGTTAATGCTGTATTGCCGTACACTTTCTGGCGGCAAATTTCTAGGCCGGGTATCGGTTGTGTCGATCGCTCCGGGCTGTGTTCGATCGCGATTTCGCCGTGTGGTGCTAACATTTCTTGGCTGGCGATCGCATTTAACACAGGTTCGTACAAGTCGCTGGCGTAGGGCGGATCGAAGTAAATGCGATCGAACTGCTGTCCCGCTAGTGCCGTCAATTTTGCGATCGCGTCTCCCCGCAATATTTGGACTTCTTGAGAAGAATCTGCTATTTTTTCCCAGTTTTCGCGGATAATTGCACAAGCTTTCGCCGACTGTTCGATACCAGTAACACTTGCGGCTTGGCGACACAAAGCCTCTGCACCCATCGAACCACTGCCGGTACAAATGTCAAGCCATCTACAATCTGCGATCGTCCCCTGCCAAATATTAAATAAAGCCTCTCTGACTCGCGCCAGTGTCGGGCGAGTTGCCAGTCCCGGCAGAGTTTTGATTTGGCGGTTGCCGCAAATTCTCAGACTCATAAGTAGAAGGAAGAAGGAAGAAGGAAGAAGGAAGAAGGAAGAAGGAAGAAGGAAGACGGAAGAAGGAAGACGGAAGACGGAAGACGGAAGAAGACATCAAGCTTTTTAGCGATCCGTATTTTACGTTGAATTAGGTAGATTTACTATTTCAAAATTTAGAATTATGGATGAATTACTGGATATGGGTTTGGAGCAGATTTACAGTTGCATTTTTTTTCGATCATGGTATCCTTGAAAACTCTAAAAACCCGGTTCATACCACAAACCGGGTTTTGCACAAATCGCCTAAGCAGCTACCTTTGCCCTCACCAGACTGACAAAATTTGACAGCATTTGCAATCCCGTAGTCGAAGACTTTTCCGGGTGAAATTGCACAGCCATCAGATTGCCTTTAGCGATAGCCGCCGTCACATTTTGACTACCGTGAGTCACCATTGCCGATCGCACTTCCAAATCAACCGGATCAACATAATAAGAATGCACGAAATAAACCCAAGGTTCAGAGGGTAAACCTTCCCATAGTGGCAGATTCGGCTGAGCAAATTCCAATTGATTCCATCCCATGTGTGGAATTGTCAACCCCGGTTCCGAGCGAAACCTGCGTACTTTTCCCGCAATCACGCCCAATCCCGGTTCTACGCCTTCTTCGGAACTTTCAAACAGAATTTGCAAACCCAAACAAATGCCTAAAAAAGGTTTCCCCGACGCGATCGCACTTTTTATCGGTTCTATCAAATTGCGCGATCGTAAATTCTGCATTGCCGGGTCAAACGAACCCACTCCCGGCAAAACCACCGCATCCGCCTGCTCGATTATAGCCGGAGAATCCGTAATTTTTGGCACTGCACCCACATTTTCCAAGCCTTTACAGACCGAGTGCAGATTGCCCATGTCATAGTCTACTACTGCGATGACAGACATTGACTTACTTGCCTTATATGATCGATAGCGGTATTATTGCACAAAACGTCATCAGTAATTAGTAATTAGTAATTAGTCATTAGTCATTAGTCATTAGTCATTAGTCATTAGTGCTGTCCCCGCTCGCGTAGTCGAAGGGTCGAATGGTTATTTGTTACTTCCAATGCCCAATGCCCAATGCCCAATGCCCAATTCCCAATTCCCAATCATTTATGACTACCAAATTTTTATTAACATCATTTAATACTTGGCTTCCCCATCAAAAATCCAACTCTTCTGACGACTTATTAGCCAAGATTTCTCAAATTCAATCTTTGCCTGATTCCCTAACTTTTTTGAGGAAACTGCCCGTAGATTTTCAGTCAGCGCCCAATTTGGCGATCGCCCAAATCAACCAAATCCAACCCGACACCATTATCTGCTGCGGCATGGCAGAAAGCAGACAAAAATTAACCATAGAATCCTGCGCTTGCTGCGATACAGATATGCTGAAAACAGCAGTCAATCTCGAATCATTAATCGCTGATTTAGCAACCACAGAAATCAGTCACGAAGCCGGAAAATTTGTATGCGAAGCCCTATATTATGCGGTTTTAAAACACCTTGCAGATTCTCAACTTAGCACCAAATGTATTTTCGTACACGTACCAATTTTGACAGAAGAAAATGCCGACAAAATTATCGCCGATTTTTTATTAATTTTAACTCGCCTTTCTTAACAACTGACAACTGACAACTGACAACTGACAACTGCCAACTGCCAGTTGCCAACTGCCAAGTCTTTAACCGCCGTAATTCCAACCAGTGGTTTCTAACTGCAACGGAGATCCCTCGCGGTGAACCCCTGCACCGATAACTTCTCCCACATAAACCGTGTGATCCCCGTGTTCCACAGCACCGACAACATTGCACTCGATGTAACCCAGAGAGTCCGAAATAATCGGACAGCCAGTTTCCGCCCCAGCATAAAATTCTACATCCTCAAATTTATTGCCAACGCGGCGCTGCGGCTTAAAGAATTTCTGGGCTAACTCTTTTTGTCCCTCTTCCAGAAAACTCAAAGCAAAGACACCGCTGGCTTTGATCATGGCGTGGGATTTGGAGTCTTGCTTGACGCAATTGACGACTAAGGGAGGGGTAAAGGAAGATTGCATCACCCAGCTAGCGGTGAAACCGTTGACTTCCTCCCCGTCTTTGACACCGCAGATGTACAATCCGTGAGGGATTTTGCGGAGGATGGTCTTTTTAGCTTGTTCGTCTAACACGGGCTTACCTGTCGATCGATAATTCTACACAGCCCAGTTTACCAATGTCCGGCTCACAAACCCAACTGTCTTAAGAGCGATCGGCAATATTACCTTTTTCTCTTCTTTCTCTAACTTCGCGCTTTTCGCGTCTTCGCGGTTCGTTAACTAAACATTTTTAAGCGAGAAGCTAGTAAATTTTAACTCACAACTCAACATTTAAAACTCTCAAACAACTCCGTGCTTCTTAAACCAATCTTGCATCCGTTTCCAAGCATCCTCAGCTTCTTTTTCCCGGTAACTGGGGCGATAGTCAGCGTTAAAACCGTGCGGCGTATCTGCATAAAGCACAATTTCGTAACCGCTGCTGCCTGTTTTGAGAACTTGCCGCATTTTCTCGACGGTATCGTTGGGAATTGACTCGTCTTTGTCGCCGTAAAGCCCCAATACAGGCACTTTCAAAGTTGCTGCAATGTCTATCGGATGTTTGGGAGTCAAAGCCGTAGAAGAGCCAACCAAACGCCCGTACCAAGCCACGCCAGCTTTGACTTTTGGGTTGTGGGCGGCATACATCCAAACAATTCGCCCTCCCCAGCAAAATCCGGTAATTCCCAACTTATCAATATTGCCCTTTCCTGACTTTTGCGCCCACTCTACGGTAGCATCTAAATCGGACATAACTTGAGCGTCGGGAACTTTGGAGACAACTGTACTAATAATTTCTTGAATGTCGGTGATTTTAGAAACATCACCTTGACGGGCAAACATTTCTGGGGCGATCGCTAAATAGCCCAATTTAGCAAAACGGCGGCAAATATCTTGAAGGTGGGCGTGAACTCCGAAGATTTCTTGAATTACTAAAATTACTGGAAAATTGCTCCCAGTAGCGGGCATTGCTCTGTAGGCTGGAATTGAGCCATCTTTTACCGGAATTTTTACCTCACCTGCAACTAAACCAGCAGCATCCGTATTGATAACGGCAGCCGCAATCGGATGAACTGCTAAGGCAAATCCGGCGGTTAATGCGGTGATAGTCATAAATTCTCTGCGAGTTAAATCTTTCATGGGTAATGGGTAATTGGTAATTAGTAATTGGTAATTGGTAATCGGGAATTAATCTTCCTTCTTCCTTCTTCCTTCTTCCTTCTTCCTTCTTCCTTCTTCCTTCGATCGGAAAAGCCGATCGTGCTCTGGATGGTACAAGCGCGATCGCCCTTGGGCCTCTTTACCCAAAGCCGGACTAATCACATACATCGTCGTTCTGATCAAATTACGTTCGCGAGTAGCGATCGCCATTTTGTCAAGAGGAACTAGGACAATTTTTTCATCCGGCCAGCCCAAACGATAACAAATCGCCACTGGTAAATCCGATGGGTAATGTTCCATCAACTGAGCTTGAGCTCGATCGACATGGCGCGCGCTCAAATACAGACACAAACTCGCTTGATGAGCCGCTAAACTCGCTAATTCTTCGCGTGTTGGTACTTCAGTGCGGCCGCTAATTCTGGTCAAAATAATTGTCTGCACAACTCCCGGAACTGTCAACTCAATTTTAAGTTTAGCTGCCGCAAGTTGGAAAGCACTAATTCCCGGAATTACCTCAAAAGCAATTCCCGCTTCAGCCAAAGCGTGCATTTGTTCACCGACTGCGCCGTAGAGACAGGGATCGCCGGAATGGAGACGAACGACGCTTTTGCCGGCGCGCACTCGCTCCACCATCAAAGGTACAATCTCTTCGAGAGTCTTATCCGCTGTTTGGATCACTTCAGCATCCGCGCGCACTCCCTCCAAAATTTGCTCAGGGACTAGAGAATCGGCAAATAATATGACATCGGCCGCAGCCAGTAGTTTTTGAGCCTTAACAGTCAACAAATCCGGGTCTCCGGGGCCTGCACCTACAATGTATACCCCTGGAATTAGGGATGGAATCTCTGTCAAACTCATGGCTGCTAAAAAAGTTTGCTAAATTTACCGGCGCTTCCGGATGCACCTATTTTGGCTGGAAGTAAGGGATGGTAGATGCACCCTGGTTTGAACCCTAGAGACTAACCTCTCTGGGGTTTTTTATTGATCCTCTGGGGATTTGTGAGTGGAATTTGCCCGATCGCCCGTGGCTGATATCACATCTGGCAAAGGTCGATCGAGCAAATAAAGCCAAGCCAACCCACCCAATCCTAAAACAATCCCAGTCAAGCTTACCATTTGCGCCGTCCGCAGCGGCCCAAACATCAAACTATCAGTTCGCAACCCTTCAATCCAGACTCGACCGGAACTGTAAGCTGCGATGTAAACCAAAAACAAAGCACCAGTTTTTAAGCGAATTTTGCCCTGCAAATCGCGGAAAAATAAAGTTAGAAGCAACCCAAATACTGTCAAATTCCACAAAGATTCGTAGAGAAATGTGGGGTGGAAGTATTCAAAATTAGCGTAGCCGATCGGGCGGCTGTTTGGCGGAATATAGAGTTTCCAAGGCAAATCCGTAGGACTGCCAAAAGCTTCGGAGTTAAAGAAATTTCCCCAGCGTCCAATCGCCTGACCAAGAATTGCCGAAGGCGCTACTAAATCTGCTAATTGCCAAAAAGAAACTCGCTGGATTTTCGCAAAAATTAAAGCTGCAATCGTGCCGCCCAAAATCGCCCCGTGAATGGCAATTCCGCCTTTCCAAATCGCCAGAATATCTTCAGGCCTCTGGGCGTATTGCTGCCACTCAAAAGCCACATAGTAAATTCGAGCGCAGGGAATAGCACCCAAAACCAACCAAATTGCTAAATCGCCCAACAATTCTGGGTTAACGCGGCGCTTTTCGGCCAAATATTGAGACAGACTGACTCCAATCAAGACGGCAGAAGCTATCAACAGCCCGTACCAACGGATAGCTACGGGGCCGAGTTGAAAGATAATCGGGCCTGGGGATGTAAATTGAAACCCTAGGGGTAGGGCGAGAATATTTAGCGCCATAGAAATTGCATTAATTGTGTTGGAAAGCTGTCAAATTTGCACACCCTTTAACAAACTACAGAGTTTATTTTAGGTGGCTGCGGTCATTTAGATGCAATATTTCGGGAATTTTGCCAAAATTTAACTTGGTTGCGGACAGATCGGACGTACGGTTGAAACCGCGTCTACACAAATGAGGACGTACGGTTGAAACCGCGTCTACACGAACGAAGTCCGAGCTCAGAGGGACTGAAGAAAGTAACGCAATTTTAACCGCCCGGTCTTCAACCCCTCTGAGATCGGGTTTTGTCTGTATAGACGCGGTTTCAACCGCCCGGTCTTCTGCATAAGTACCTTGAGGAGGATTCTCGGCAGTTTTGGTCGAGAAGTTTTAGTATATAGAGTGACAGTAAATTTTCTGATGACCTATGCCTTCTACTTCCGTTTCTCAGGTGTACTCTTCTGGTAATTCCAGGGATGCGAATCAGTCTCGCAAGACTGCTGCTTTGGCTGTTGAGTCTGGTAAAATTCCGCCTTTGCTGGGCGCGAGTTTGGCTGAGTTAACGGAGTGGGTACAGCAGCAGGGACAACCGGCTTATCGCGGAAAGCAGTTGTACCAATGGATTTATGAGAAAGGGGCGCGATCGCTCTCCGATATTTCTGTATTCTCGAAACAGTGGCGCGAGACTGTTGCTAAAATCCCGATCGGGCGATCGACTATTCATTTGCGATCGGTCGCACCGGATGCCACAGTAAAGTATCTCCTAAAATTAGCAGACGGTCAAATCATTGAAACCGTCGGCATTCCCACCGACAAACGGCTGACAGTATGCGTTTCGGCGCAAGTTGGCTGCGCGATGGGCTGCGATTTTTGCGCTACGGGTAAAGGCGGTTTCAAGCGCAATTTAGAAGTAAACGAAATTGTCGATCAAGTCTTGACAGTACAGCAAGATTTCGGCCGCCGAGTCAGCCACATCGTATTTATGGGTATGGGCGAACCGCTGCTGAATTTCGATAACGTCGTAGCTGCTGTCAAGTGTTTGAATCAAGACGTAGGAATTGGACAGCGAAACATCACCATTTCCACAGTCGGAATCCGCAATCGCATCACGCAACTAGCCGAACATCAACTGCAAGTTACCCTCGCCGTCAGCCTCCACGCTTCCAATCAAAGACTGCGCGAAGAGTTGATTCCTAGCGCCCACCCTTATCCTTTGGGTGAGTTAATGGCAGAATGCCGCGAGTATGTGCGATCGACTGGACGCAGATTAAGCTTTGAATACGTGCTGTTAGCTAATGTAAATGACTTACCAGAACACGCAGCCGAGTTAGCAAGTCAGTTGCGAGGTTTTCAGTGTCACGTCAATTTGATTCCTTACAATCCGATTCAGGAAGCTGAATATCAGCGACCAACTCCCAATCGAATCAACAATTTTGTTACGGTTTTGAAGGAGAAGAAAATTGCAGTTAGTGTGCGGTATTCTCGCGGCTTAGAAGCCGATGCAGCCTGCGGACAATTGCGGGCTTCTGAGATTGAGAATTAGATTTTTCACCTCGAAAAATTCTCGTAGGGTGCGTCAGAGTGCGTGATTTTATTAAAAATCGACAAGCTACGATCTGACGCACCCTACTACGAGCTATATCGATCGGGAACAGTTGGTGTTGGACTTTGTATAATTTGGGATGAACAATTAGGGTAGAAGAAATAATTGACTATAATAAAATACGTCATTTTTGATCTAGATGATACACTTTGTGATTATCAGAAAGCTAAAAAAAACGCAATAAGTCTTGTTAATCGAGTTATTGAATTATCTGGGATAGATGTTAATCAATTCTGGAATAGTTATAGCTTGATAGAACCTACGTTGTTCCGACAATTTATTAATGGAGTTATTTCAAGGGACGAGTATAGGTTGCGTCGCTATGCTGATGTTATACAAGGCGCTCACCAAAATCCTTTAGCGTTTTCTTCAGCACTGAATTCTATTTACATGAAAGAGGCTAATCACGCAATAACATTATTTGATGATGTGATTCCCTTACTAAAAACTTTAGAAGAAAAAGAAATTAATACTGCTATTCTTACAAATGAACCTTCGGACGGGCAAAGGGATAAAATCAAGGCTTTAAAGCTAGCTCAATATATTAAGAAAATCTATATTAGTGAAGAAATTGGCCTTTGCAAACCTAGCTGTAAAGTTTTTGAATTTGTTATGAATGATTTAAATATAGAACCATCACAAGTTTTAATGGTTGGTGACTCAATGGAAGATGATATTGAGGGAGCTGAGCAGTTGGGAATTAAAACAGTTTTAGTCGATAGAAAAGGCAAGTATTTTGACTATCAGGGCACAAAAAATTTTGATTTATCAAGTTTGAAAGAGATGCTTTAGTGCCAAAAGCATATTTAAAGAAAAACCAAAAATAAAACTAGGTAGATTAGGAAAAATTGCCGTAGGGTGCGGAGCGAGTGCGTGATTTTATCAAAAATCGACAAGCTACAATCTGACGCACCTTACTAGCTAAAATTTGTCGTATGATGCGGAGCGAGTGCGTTATTTTATCAATCATCAAGCAGCTACAATCTGACACAGGCACTACTCTCTACAAGCGTTTAACCAGTATCCACCGCAACTCCAACGGCGGCGTTTCTTGCACTGGAAATAAATCGCGCCCGCTGGCCCAACTCACAAACCAAGGAGTCGGCGGCCACGCAGAATCAGCCAAATGTTTTTGTTCGTATTCAATCACCGATTCATCAGAAATAATTTCTAACGGTAAACCCTCGATTGCTGCTTGCAATTCTTGTCTGGTAATTAAATAAGACCAACACAATTCAGACATTTGTTTTGCCATCTCATCGGGTTCGTACCCATCGACGGCTAAGAAAGTGCTGAATAGTATAAAGCCGCCACTTAACACAGCATCGGACATTTTGCCGAGGAATAAGCGGACTTGTTCGGGATAGCGGAAGTGGGAGAGAACTTCGGTAGCAATCGCTAATTTATACCGATAGGTTTGCATCCTCAATAATGGATCTAAAACGTCGCCTTGGGTGACATTTATCGGCAAATTTTCGGCGGTGGCTGCGGATGATAGTTTTTCGGCAAATATGGGCGTTAGCTCGATCGCATCCACGGAATGTCCTAACCTTGCTAAAGGCAGACTATTGCGCCCTGGGCCCGCACCGACATCTAAAATAGCTGCTTTACCCGGTTGGCCTAATTCGGCGGCAATAGCGATGACTTTGGCATCAGGATGGCTACCAAATAAAGGTTCGGGACGAATATCCGGCCAGCTATGATATTTCTGGGCCATTGATTCGACTTCAATCTTGGTATTGAGAGTAATGCCGCCTGCTAAACCGGTTTGGGAATTGGCGGGAAAGTATGAGACTATGAGATTAGCGTGGGGGGAATTTTTGAATCCTTCTACTAAGGCGTTGGCGATTAATGTTCGCAAGTTTTCGGATTGAGCAGCGTCGAGGTTTTGTCCGAGGATATTTAGGAAGTCTGAGAGTAATTTAAAATAGTCGTCTAACATTGATGGCAAGCAAGGCAGATAAAATTCTCCCTTGATGCCGATGTTCTTTTTCAGCCTTTCTTTGAGTATTAATTTCAGGCGATTAGAATCAGTCAGCGGCGGGCCACTTTCGGGTGAGTCGCTGACGGGCAATTCGGGGACAGATGCAGCACTGGCAAGGTTTTTAGTCACAATGTTTTTGATGGGATTCGGCAATAAGTGCGATCGCGCCTAACATAATTTTATGCTCTTGCACCTGAATTCTCGCGTGCAGCGTTTCAGCCGTATCATCAGGCAATATCGGCACAGCAGCCTGCATTAAAATCGGCCCGCTGTCTACTTCCAAATGAGCGATGTGCACCGTACATCCGGTGATTTTCACCTTGGCGGCGAGTGCTTGTTCGACGGCGCGAATTCCTGGGAAACTCGGCAGCAAACTGGGGTGAATGTTAATAACTTTGTCTGGAAAAGCATCGAGCAAAACTTTGGTGACGATACGCATCCAACCTGCCATCACTACCCATTCTACATCATGAGATTGGAAAGTTTTAACAATTTTTGTATCTAATTCTTCGCGGCTTTTGCAATCGCGGTGATTGAGCATAATCGAGGGAATGCCGTATTTTTTAGCTCTGGCCGCGGCTTTCGCTTCGGGATTGTTGTAAATTAATACTGGGATTTGAACATTAAGTTGTCCCTTTTGGATGGCTTCGGCAATTACCTCGAAGTTGCTGCCGCTACCTGAAGCTAAAATTCCTAATTTTAAGGGCGGATGAGCCGGAGAGGTAGAAGGAAAGCTAATCTCAGGAGAAATCAGGCTAGGGAAGGAATTAGCAGATGCTTGATTAAGTGTCATAAGTAGAAGGAAGAAGGAAGAAGGAAGAAGGAAGAAGGAAGAAGGAAGAAGGAAGAAGGAAGAAGACAGACATAGAAAGCTTTTTAGCGATCCGTATTTTACCTTGAATTAGGTGGATCAACTTAAATACTATCAAAAATAATCAATTAGATTCTACAACAACATTATTAAAAAACTCTTCCCTGAGAATCGAATAAATTTTGAGATCCCAATATCTGCCCTTAACAAATAGCTGCTGTCGCAAAATCCCTTCCAATTGCATCCCCACCTTTTCCATCACCCTCGCCGAAGCAATATTGTTAACTTCACATCTACCCACAATTCGATTTAACAACATTTCCCGAAACCCGAATTCAATAATTGCATTGACAGCCTCACTCATGTATCCTTCGCCCCAATATCTCCCAGAAAGTGCGTAGCCAATTTCCCCGCGGCTGTGCGTCATGCTCCATTCCACAAATCCGCAAGTACCGATCAATTTCTTCTCAGCTTTGTGGACAATTCCCCAATCTACAAGCTCTCGTTTTTTGTACATTTTTGTCAGAGACTTGAGAAAGTATTTAGTGTCTTCGATGGAGACATGAGTTGACCACATTGTGTATTCTGATACTTCGGGATTTGAGGCATACTCAAACATATCACTGGCATCGTTTAAGGTAATTTTTCGGAGCAGGAGCCTTTCAGTTTCTATAGTGGGTAAATTCGCCAATATATCGAGAAGATTCATTGTGAGATTGACCTATATTGTGATACCATTTAAAACTAAAAGCTAAAATTTATAAGCCAATGGTTCCGATGAAATCTGGGCGTTTTAACTGGTTGGACAATGAATCGATCGCAGCTTGGACATTTCTAGCCCCAGCTTTACTGTTTTTGGGTACTTTTTTGATTTTGCCGATCGCCTATTTATTCTACCTCAGCTTTACCAGCGGCAGCTTTACCCAGTCGGGAGTCCGTTTGATTGGTTTGAAGAACTACTCGCGCCTCATCACAAACCCGGATTTTTGGCAAATTCTCCAAAACACGATCTATTTTACTACCGCCACAGTCATTCCCAGTTTAGTCATTCCGTTGGGTTTGGCAGTTTTGCTAAATCGCTCGTTTGCTTGGCGCGGAGCTCTCCGCACTGCTTATTTTATCCCTTCGATTACCTCTTTGGTTGCTGTTGGCTTGGGTTGGCGGTGGTTGTTTCAAACCGATGGCCCGGTGAATGGTATGCTAAGTGCGATCGGCTTAAATCCAATTCCTTGGCTGAGTAGCACAGTTTGGGCAATGCCAGTCATAATCTTGCTCAGTGTTTGGAAACAATTAGGCTTTAATATGGTAGTATTTTTAGCAGGATTGCAAGCAATTCCGGTAAATCGTTACGAAGCAGCCGAATTGGATGGAGCTAATGCTTGGCAACAATTTTGGTACATCACTTTACCCGGTTTGCGGCCGACTTTAGTATTCGCTACGGTGACTACAGCTATTTTTACCCTGCGGAGTTTCGAGCAAGTTTACGTCATCACCGGCGGCGGCCCTTTGAACTCTACTAATTTGCTAGTTTATTATATTTACGAGCAAGCTTTTTCGCAATTTGATTTTGGCTATGCAGCCGCAGCCGCAACTTTTCTGATGGCTATAGCTTTGATATTAGTTTATGTTCAGCTAAAAGTTTGGGGCGAAGATTCTTAATTAGGTAGGGACACAGCTATTGGTGTCAAGTTAAGACTAAAATCCATCACAAATCTCGCTTTGATCTGAGTGTAGATCCCCCTAAATCCCCCGTTGTTAAGGGGGAATTTGAAGCTCTTGTCCCCCCTTAAAAAGGGGGACTTTGAAGCTCTTGTCCCCCCCTTTTCAAGGGGGGTTAGGGGGGATCGAGAGGCTCATGTTAAGCGACAAAATATTGGTAACTTTTGATATTAATGCAAATAATACGTTCCTAGTTGGCATAAAACATACTTCTGATAGAGAGCAAAAATATCAGCGATTTGTTATTGTACAAATGGTATAATTTAAATCATTCAAGCTATGCCAAAAATTATTCGCCATCGCGCCACAAAAATCTGTCTTCTGTGTCTTGCTTGCTTGTTAGCAATTACTATTTCGCCAATTTTTACGCCAGCTCAATCGACCAGTCAATTAGACTTTCGGATTACTCAATTAGAAGGTCAAATTGCTGAACTCCGGGGACAAATCTACAGTTTGCAGTCTCAAGGTTCTGGAGTGAACCGGCCTCAGTCTCCAAACCGCCCTGGTTCGGGCAGGACAAATTCTAGAATGCTTTCGGGAGACCCGATGTTTGACAATTTAGCAACTTTGGCAATTGAAACTAAGCAGGATGTGCTCAAAATTAAAGAGCGGTTGTCTAAGTTAGAATCGTCGAGAAATCGCTAGTTATTAGTCAGAAGGAAGAGGGAAGAAGGAAGAGGGAAGAAGGAAGAAGGACGAGGAAGAAGGACGAGGAAGAATTATGAGGAAGAATTATGAGGAAGAATTATGAGGAAGAATGACGAGGGAAATAGTCAGAAGAAAAAGCGAAGAAGTAAAAAGGAAAAAGTCTCCCCCTCTCCCACTCTCCCCCTCTCCCACTCTCCCCCTCTCCCCCTCTCCCCCTCTCCCACTCTCCCCCACTCTCCCCGTCTCCGACTTTGAGCTACCCAAAAGCAGGGTCTGCTAAAAGTCAACTTGCAGAACTATTCAATGATATGGAAATAATAGGCTGCAACCAGAAAATTGATCGCTAACAGCCCCAAAAACCAGGCCGCGCGAAAGGTGTAAGGGAATTTGCCCGTTTTCATCACGGAGTCGGATTTTAATTGGTTCTTTGCTATCTCTGCCATGATTCAAGCTCCTAATTCATAAGTCACTGTATTCACAAATAGCAGAGAGCGTCGCACATGACACAATCCTTTAGTGTTATTTTTTGTAACTAGGAGTTTATACCGAGTTAAATAAAGATTGATTTCAATGGCTCTCTCCTGCGTGGTAGGAACTGCGGACGAGAGGCCCCGATCGCACGCGCTCAAACCCCATCTCCCTGGCGATCGACCCAAAACGGTCAAATTCGGCTGGTGTCCAGTATTTGCGTACTGGGAGGTGTTCTAGAGATGGTCTCATGTATTGACCGAGGGTGAGTCGATCGCACTTGGCATCCCGCAAATCAACCATCGCTTCGACAACCTCGGCCTCCGTTTCCCCGTGCCCCAACATCAAACCGGATTTGGTGGGAATGGTTGGGTCAAATTGCTTGACAATTCGCAAAACGTCGATCGAGCGATCGTACTTAGCCCCCCTCCGCACCGGCCCTTGCAACCGTCGCACCGTCTCAATATTGTGGTTGTAACAAGCCGGTTTCGCCTCCACCACCGTCCGAACCCGCTCTCGCTGCAACTGATCCAAGCCGGAATTCTCCCCATCTGAACTCCTCCCCATTCCTCCCCAAAAATCTGGCGTTAGTACCTCAACTTCAGTATCGGGGTTTAAGTGGCGGATTTGGGCGATCGTCAACGCAAACCAACCCGCGCCCCCATCCGGCAAATCGTCCCTCGCCACCGAAGTCAGCACGGCATAGCGCAAACCCAACAATTGCACCGCCTCGGCCACCTTCTGCGGTTCCTCCGGGTCAAGGGGCATCGGAGAATGACCCTTATCTACTTGACAAAAAGCACAAGCACGGGTGCAAGTCTGCCCCATTAACAAAAAAGTCGCCGTTTTTTGGGCGTAGCACTCCCCCCGGTTGGGACATCTGCCCTCCTCACAAATTGTGTGAATTTGCCGCTGTTTAATAATTTTCTGCACTTCGGAAAGTTCGCTGGCTTTGCCAATGGGCCTGCGCAACCACTCCGGCATCGCCTCGATTTCCCCCCGCATTTGAGCGGCAGTTGGTTTGACAGTAAGAGTTTGAGGAGTTTGGGGCGACATAAAATTAAGTGGCATTGAGTTAATATAGTCGATCGTATCCGAAATCAAAGTCCCTGAACTTGTAGCAGCCTCGCCATCAGAATCGCGCGCGAGGTGGCAGCAAAACTCAACTAGCGCAGAATTCTAGGTAGAATTCTCTTAGAGATATACTGAAGGTTGCAAATCACAAGACCACACGGTTCGCGGCTTTCCTCAGAGACTTCAGTCCTTCCTAGCAAAGCGACTCCGGGGACTTTAGTCCCGGTAGTCTGCGATCTATAATCTAGAGGCGACTAAGTAAATCTGTCTGCGTGACGAACTATCCTAGTACGGAGAAATTCCGGCCACTTAGTAAGCGCCTCAATGCGTTACACAAAAAGAGCGAGTAACAGCAGGATGGGGAGCGTACCGAACTAGCGAAAGTGATAGACCCAGAAAGCATTTGAAAAGGATAACGTAAGCGCGATTGCAGCATCGAAAGATAGTTGTTTTGAGCGAAAGCGAGGCACCTTGACAATGCCTTTGAATATTGGTTTCTGATCTATTCAAAAATCTCAGTGGCCCCGGCCCTGAGACCGTCAACACTCATTACTGAAGGAGTCAGTCGTGGCTGGTCAAAAAATCTTGGTAATCGATGACAGTAAAGTCATCCGCGTTCGAGTTCGAGAGATGTTGCCTCAGGGTAACTTTGAAGTTCTAGAAGCAAAAGACGGCGAAGAGGGACTCAAACTGATCCGTCAAGCCCGACCGAATCTAATTATGTTAGATTTTCTACTGCCCAAAGTCAGCGGTTGGGAAGTGTATCAAAAAGTGCAAGCCCATCCTGAGCTTTCCAAGATACCTTTGGTGATCATGTCGGGCCGCGAAGAAGAGGTGATGGAGAAAATTCCGAAACCCTTCGAGAAACATTTCTTTGCATTCATCGCTAAACCCTTTGAGAAGAAGCAGCTAACCGAGGCGATCAAATCGGCGATGGTACTGGCCAAAAAGAAACCAGTACCAGAAGCCCCTGGCGCTGCTGCACCCAGCTCTGGAGCGGGTGGCGCTGACATTCAGGCGATGACTCAGCAAATGGCGAAAATGCAAGCGGAAATTGATACACTCAAAAAACAAATGACTCAGGTGATTACGATCATCAAGCAGATGAAAGCAAAATAATTCTGCTGTCCTTTGTTTCTTGAAGGCACTTATGTAGAAGGCACTTATGTAGAAGGAAACTTCCACACAGTGCAACTTCTTATTAAGTATCAATGTGCTCGCTTGTACTTGTATCCGCTTTTTTTGCCAATTTTGTTGAGCGTGTGCGATCGCCAACAGCTTGCAATGAGTTTCTCAAAATTCTAGTGAGAAAATCAATTGAAAGTTGAAAATTAAACCAGGGAGGAAATCAATTATTAATCTTAATTCAGATTTTTAATTACAGAAAAAATTGGTTTAAAGCTTGAACCCTTGTAGGGAGAAATTAGAAGAAGACTATTCATTACTCCAATCCTCTTCCTTTTAGGTAGAGGTCGCCCTCAAGCTGTCAACTGTCAACTGTCAACTGTCAACTGAATGAACGTTCGTGCCACGCTCAACTATCAACTCCTCAGTCTCATTTTTTTGGTTAATGACTAACGACTATTCCGATTTTTTGCCTCAACTGCGTGCCTCAACTGAGCAATTGTTGAAAAGATTAGACTGCTTCGATCGAGCGCAGGTATTAGCGATCGGAGATTTGACCTTGGACGAGTTTCTTACCGGACAAGTAGAGCGAATTTCCCGCGAAGCACCTGTGTTGATTTTGCGCTACGAAAATACTCGGCAATTACCCGGAGGTGGCGCAAATGCTGTCTACAATTTAGCCAAACTGGGAGGCAAAGTCAAAGTTGCCGGTTTGGTAGGAAAAGACGACCAGGGAAAGGCTTTGTGCGGTATTTTTGAGGCGGCGGGAATTGATACGGGCGGGATTTTCATCGATTCGCAGCGTCCAACTGTCACCAAAACTCGAATTTCCGGGCACGCGCGACAGTCAGTGACTCAGCAAATTGTCCGAGTCGATCGCAAATCTGATGAGTTGCCGAATTTAGATTTGCAGTTGCAATTGGCAGACTACATCCGGCAGCAAATCCCGACAGTCGATGCGGTGGTTTGTTCTGACTACGGTGACGGAGTTTTGACTCGTTTGGCGATCGAATCAGCAGTAGTTCCCGGCAAAACAATCGTAGACGCTCAAACAGATTTGCAGCGATATTCTGGAGCGATGCTGTTTACTCCGAACTTGCCAGAAGCCGAGCAAGCAGTCGGATATGCGATCAAAAATCCTCAAACTTTAATGCAAGCAGGACGCGATTTATTGAACTTAACTCAAGCTCAAAAAATCCTGATTACTCGCGGCGAAGAAGGGATGAGTTTGTTTGAAAGGGTGAACGGCGAACCAATCAAAAATTCACCCCCTCCAACATCCACTTGTGAAAACGGGGAATTTGCCATTCAAAGCTGGGATATTCCCCCTTTTAACAAGACTGATGTATTCGACGTAACCGGTGCTGGAGATACAGTCGTAGCGGCAATGACTTTAGCTTTGTGCGTCGGTGCATCCGGTTGGGAAGCGGCAGTTTTGGGCAATTTAGCTGCTAGTATTGTCGTGCGTCAATTCGGTACGGCGACGACGACTGCGGAGGAAATGAAAGAAGCTTTGAAAACGATGGTTGACGAGTAGTCAGTTGTTATTGGTCATTGGTAATTGGTCATTGGTTATTGGTTATTGTTGACTGTTGACTGTTGTTACCAATCACCAATGCCCAATGCCCAATGCCCAATGCCCAATGCCCAATGACTACTGACTACTGACTACTTACTCTTCTTCAAAATTTGTCCCTTGTCATCAATCGTCAAACCAGTATTCGGAAAATCGCTCTTTGTCAAACGGCGAATCAACCCCACCGTCCTCAAATCTTGATCGACAGACGGAATACCTTGCTTGTCAAGTTCCACGGGGATAATCTTACCAGAAACAAAATCCCCTTGCGGAGTCATTTTCACATCCAAAATCAGAGATTGACCGAGTTCTGCCGCTGTGGACAAAGTGCGATAACCCATAAAATTGCCCAGGGAATAAGCAATCAATTTGCCTTTGTAAAGTTCCATAGCTCTGGTAACGTGCGGGCCATGTCCTAAAATTAAATCTGCTCCCGCATCAATCATCGTTCGCGAAAACAAAACCATATTTCCCCGGTTTTCTCCGTAAAAAAACTCGTTTTTATTTTTGACATTCAGAGCTCCAGTTCCTTCAGCTCCCGCATGAACGGATATCACTACAATATCGGCGTTTTGCTTCGCTTTTTTGACAAGTTCTGCCCCCGCTTGCAGTTCCAGCAAGGAATTGTGAACTTCGCCGTAGTTGCTGAAACCGATAAAAGCAACATTTACGCCTTTGACATTTTGATAAACAATTTGGTTCCTTTTACCAACTGCTTTCATGCCGTTGCTGTCGATGTTTTTAATCGTGTCCTTAAATCCCTGCTCGTTAAAATCGTAAGAGTGATTGTTGGCAATATTCAAAATATCAAAACCAACATCTTTGAAGATTTTGGCATAACTCGGAGGAGTCCGAAAGGCAAACAACATTCGTCCGCTGACTCCTTTGGAACTGTAAGGGTAATCGGTCATCGTGCTTTCAAAATTGCCAAACAAAATGTCGGCTCCTTGAAGGTACGGTTTTACCGATTCAAATAGACGCTCCTTATTTTGTGGCAGTTTGTTGTAAGGAAAATTGGTGCCGGGGATCATGTCGCCAACTGCTTTGATGCTGACAGTTGCGGGCAGATTGGCAGGTATTTTTGCTGCCTGGGATGGCGATTTGGGAGCGGGTTTGGCTGATGCTGACGCTGGGATTGATTCCTTGCGGGATGGCTTGGCCGCGCTTACTTTTTGTACCGCAGGCTTTGAGGTAACAGGGTTAATCGTAGCGGTGGTTGAGGATTTATTGAATTGAGAACCGAGTACAAAGCCTGCTATCGGTATGAAAATCAGGCTGAGAGTACCGACTGACAGCCAAGATTTTTTATTTTTAGGACTGGCTAAATCTGGCCGCCGTGATACCTTTTGTTGGCGTTGTTTTTTGGGTTGGGGAGTTGGGATTCTATCTGGAGGCTGTGATACCTTTTGTTGGCGTTGTTTTTTGGGTTTGGGAGTTGGGATTCTATAGGATGTGCGGGGGGATTTTTCTGGTATTTGAATGGGTGGGGTTGTGATCTTTTGAGGTGTTTCTAGCTTTGGTAAGGCTACAGGAATTGGGGCAGTGGCTACACTGGCGACACCTACAGCAATTTTGACAGGGGCTACAGTTGCGGGTGCTGCTACACTCACTGGTGCGGCTACGGTTAGGCGTGCACTAGCCAAGCGTTTTTTTAATTCTACTGTCTGAGTCCAAGCGGGCAATTGTTGGCCTTCTTTCCGCCCGTAAACGGTTACTCCGTAAATGTTTTTTGGTTGCAACCGCTGCAACCCCTTGACTGTGACTCGGAGACAGGCTTCTTCTGCGGGCAATTGTTCTGCTTCCAGCAGCAGGTGCAGGGTTTCATTTTCCAAGCTGCCTTTAGCTGTGACGCCGAAGGTTTGGAGTGCTTGGCCGATCAGAAATGCGATCGCCCTTGGGTCGCCTTCTTTTGCTAAATTTAAGATATCTTGTTGGCTCACAAATGCCTCTACTCTCACACGATAAATTTAGCTCGATCTTATATCAGATTTGGCGAAACATGATTAAATGGCGATCGATTTAACTTAAGTATGTAAATACAAATAAACATAGTGAAAATATTCAGTTTAGCAGGTCAAAATACACTCAAAAACCAGATTTCTCGTTGCCACTGCCAATCCCCCTTGTCCGAGTACCCGTTAAAATTAAGACAAAAGCGGCGCAGCAGCGACTAAACAGTTAAACTCACAGGTGATGGCACTGAGTGAGCAGCGAGCAACAATCGCCAGCCTCGCAGCGTCTGCATAGCAGGTAGGGGAGGCTTCGCTGGCAATCAACTTTCAAAGATGCCCCTGCTTTATGCGCAGCCGCCGTTATTGACGCAATTGTGTTAATGAGATCCGGCTCGCTGCCACCTCAAACCAGAATTTTTTGCGAGAAAGCGTGGTATTTGTGAGTTAGTTGGGCGCATAGCAGCTAGGATCGAGCTAACTCAAGGTTACACTAAAGCTCGTCATGCGGCGTTGCCTCTCAAAACCCCGATTGAGTCTTATGGCGCACTACCGCTCCACTGTATGTTTGTTCACCTGCATTGCCTGTCTGGGCGCTGCCTTCAGTCCAAGTGCGGACGGAAGGCAACAGATTGTCAATGCTTCCTACCAGGTTGTTTCTCAAGAAATTGCTCAGGCGGACTCTCCCCCGGACTCTAGTCAGGACTCCAATCCCCAAAAACCCTCTCCAGCGCCCAATAAAAACAAATCTAAGCCGTCCCAACCGCCAAAATCCAATTCCAAAATCCCAAAACCAATTTCCAAGATAATTGTCATTTTGTCGCACCAGCGGGGATTGTTAGTGTTGGGTTTGGCCGCAGTTGTCGTCACGGCAGCGGCAGTATTTATCATGCTGAAATTGGTTAGCAGTGGCGAGTCAAATAATTCTAATCGAAGACGGGTTCGAGGCGATCGCCAAAACCAAAGAAACCCTCGATTCACCAATCCCGATGCTCAGCAGACAAACTTGCGGGAAACACGAGAGCAACAGGTTTCTTCTGGGGGACTAAAACCGCTACCAGCATTGCCCTACCCTGTGAATTTCCCCAAGGGCTACAATGTCGAAAACACTGATCTGCCTTTACCGTTTATCCTAGAATCTGGGGAACTAGAATCGGAGGATGCGGGGGTAGAGGGCGATCGAATTAATTCCGACACTTGGCCCTTGGAAACTCAGAATAACGGCTACAGCGACACAGGTTTCAATATTCCCGAAACAGCTAATCGAGCCGATTCGCTAGCGAGTCGGAAGAAAGATATTTCCCATCCAGAAACAGATGGCAGACCTAAAGTTGATATTATTGAAGCACTGATTGAAGATTTGCAGCACTTAAATCCGGCAAAAAGGCGCAAAGCAATTTGGGAACTCGGCCAGCAGGGAGATTCCAGAGCAGTTGAGCCGTTGCTGGATTTACTAGGAAATTCTGACTCTAAGCAGTACAGTTTAATTCTGGCAAGTCTTTCGGAAATTGGCATTCGCACGCTCAAACCCATGAATAATGCCTGGTCAATTTCCTTGCAAAATGAAAACCCGGAAGTGCGGAAAAATGCGATTCGCGATTTGACACGGATTTACGAATTGGTGAATCAAATCAGTTACTTGTTGCACCGTGCGACGGATGATCCAGATGCAGAAGTTCAGGAGACTGCTCGCTGGGCTATTAATCAGTTGAATCGCATTCATCCGCGCTCTGGGAGGGATGATTAGTTATTGGGAATTGGGTAATTGGGCATTGGGAATTGGGCATTGGGAATTGGGAATTGGGCATTGGGCATTGGTCATTGGTCATTGGTCATCGGAAAATTATGATAACGTTTTATTGTGATTACTAATTACGAGTGTGGACGCTTGCACTGCAATCGGAAAATTATTATATCGATCGACGAAAACTTTATGATTATTGATAATATGCTAAAATAAGTGACTAATGACTAATGACTAATAACGAATGATTAATAACTCTTTAAAATTATTGTTTCTATCAACTTCTGTCGGTCAACTCGGTTCTGGGTTGGGTGGCGGAGTTGAACTTACAGTGCTCAACACTGCTAAAGAATTGCAGCGTCGAGGCCATAAAATCACAGTGGTAGCACCGACAGGTTCAGTTTTAGAATCAATTCCAGTTATCGAAATCGCGGGCGATTTGCAAGTAACGGCCCAAACACAAGATTACCACGATCCGATTGTGATGCCGGCCGATTCTGTGCTGGCGAATATGTGGGAATATGCTCGCCATGTTCAGGATAAATGGGATTTGATTGTTAACTTTGCCTACGATTGGCTGCCATTTTATTTAACACCATTTTTTAAGACTCCGATCGCACATTTTATCAGTATGGGCTCACTTTCGCGATCGCTCGATCGCATCGCCGGACAAATCACCACCAAATTTCCCGGTACACTCGGAGTTTGCACCCTTACCCAAGCCCAAACCTTTGCCTTTGCTAGCGAGTGTCAGTTAGTGGGAACCGGTGGCATCGATTTATCGCTGTACGAATTTTGCAGCCAACCGGAACCAAAATTAGCTTGGCTAGGCCGCATCGCCCCGGAAAAAGGCTTAGAAGATGCAGTGGCGGTCGCGAAAATTACAGGCATTCCCTTGAAAATTATGGGCAAAATGCAGGATGAGGATTATTGGCAAAGAATTTGTGCAGATTACCCGGATGCTCCGGTAGAATATTTAGGGTTTCTGACAACAACCAAAATGCAAGAGCAAGTCCGTCAGTGCCGAGCATTGTTGATGACACCGCGTTGGGTGGAAGCTTTTGGAAATGTCGCGATCGAGGCTTTAGCGTGCGGTGTGCCCGTGATTTCCTATGAGCGCGGGGGCCCGGCGGAAATTGTTCGAGACGGGCTGACGGGCTTTTTAGTGGAGCCTGACAGTGTAAATGGGTTGGTAAGTGCGATCGACCGTTTAGACAAAATTGACCGCAGCGCTTGCCGGCGACAAGCAGAGGTAGAATACAACTTAGAAGCTGCCGGCGATCTTTTTGAAAGCTGGTTCAAATCTATTCTAAAATTGAGTTAAATAAACTCTTAATTAACCACAACAAAAGACCAGAAAAAAAACTATGGCAACTGAACGTTTAGTGCTTTTATCGAGCAGAGAAGTGGAAAAAATGCGTCAAGCTGGCCGCTTAGCAGCTCAGCTTCTGCTGCATCTCGAACCAATGATCAAACCAGGTGTCAGCACTCTGGCAATTAACGACGAAGCCGAACGTTGGACTTTAGCGCACGGCGCAACAAGTGCTCCGCTAGGTTATAAAGGATTTCCGAAATCTCTGTGCGCTAGTGTGAATGAAGTTGTCTGTCACGGCATCCCGAATGCGAAACAAATTCTCAGAAAAGGTGACATTATTAACATTGATGTAACGCCTTTAGTTGATGGCTATCATGGCGATACTTCTAAGACTTTCTTTGTTGGGGAACCTTCACCTATAGCTAAAAGGTTAGTTGAAGTAACTGAGGAATGTCTGAGAAGAGGAATTGCGGAAGTTAAGCCTGGTGCTCGTACTGGAGACATCGGTGCAGCAATTCAAGAATATGCAGAATCCCAGGGTTTTTCAGTAGTGCGAAATTTTGCGGGACACGGCGTGCATCGCGTTTTTCACACTGAACCGGAAATTTTGCATTACGGCAAGCGGGGGACGGGAAAAAAGCTCAGACAAGGCATGGTTTTTACGATCGAGCCGATGATTAATGAGGGCACTTGGGATGTGGAAATTTTGGCCGATGGTTGGACTGCTATCACTAAGGATAAAAAGCTTTCGGCTCAATTTGAACACACTCTAGCTGTGACTGATTCTGGGGTGGAAATTTTGACTTTGCCGTAGGTGTTAAATGTAGCAATTTGTAGGGGCGGGTTCACCCGAATTTCAAATGAAACCCCAGAGTCCAAAAACCCGCCCTCCCCATCGCAGAATCCCCAAAAATTGCCAGGTAATCGGAGTTGGTTGGTTGGGTGGGGGCGAGTTTATAAATACTCTGGATGTGAATTACAGATTGTTGGTGAACTCGCCCCTACAGAATTGGTTCAAATTAATCAGAATTGATAGGACACCATTTTTACTAACTTTGGCTAAAGAGAAGTGTGGGATTTTTTTACATTAGCCCTGTTTGTCAGGTGCGTCGCTGTGAGATTGTCTGTATTTAGCTAGGGATTTTTATCAAGCCACGCACCCTACATCCGTTACATCCGCTACAAAATCTGTTGCCGAACTTCCTTCGATAATAACTAACATGAAATGGCTGCAACCGGGAGATTTGCTGCGCGTGATTGCACCTAGTGGCGCGCTTCGAGAATTGACTAATTTTGAACGCGGTTTGGAAATTTGGAAATCCCGCGGCTATCGCATTGAATTAACACCCGGTTTTGCCGATCGCACTGGCTACTTGGCCGGCTCCGACGAAAACAGAGTCCTACAGCTTGCAGATGCCCTCAGTGACCCGGATTGTCGCGGTATTCTGTGTGCTAGAGGCGGTTTCGGTAGCACTAGACTTTTGGAAAAAGGCAAAGTGGGAGATTGGGCAAATTCCGGGTTTCCTACTCCCGATTCCCATGCGCCGAAATGGTTAATCGGCTTTTCTGACATTACGGCTTTGCTGTGGAATGACGATAAATTAGGCATTTGGGGCGTTCACGGGCCGATGCTGACGACTTTGGGCGCGGAACCGGATTGGTCTGTTGATCGACTTTTTGACTATATCGAAGGCCGTCCCTTACAATCTTTGCAAGGTAAGGGATGGGCTGGTTGCAAGGCTTCGGGGCGGTTGTTTCCGGCGAATCTGACGGTGGCTACTCATTTGCTCGGAACCCCGTATCAACCGGATTTAACAGGTGCTATTCTCGCATTTGAGGATGTTTCGGAGGCTCCTTACAGGGTCGATCGGATGCTGACTCAGTGGCGGATGGCCGGGGCTTTTGCTGGGGTGCGGGGGATTGCTTTGGGGCGCTTTAGTCGCTGCGAGGTTGGCCCGGATAGTCTTAGTTTTAGCATTGAAGAGGTTTTGCGCGATCGGCTTTTAAACCTAAATATTCCGATTGTCTCGGATTTGCCATTTGGCCACGAAGGGGTTAACGCTGCTTTACCGATGGGAATTGAGGCGAGTATCGACGGTGAATCGGGATTGCTGATTTGTGGGGATACATCGCAACTTTAAAAGCTGCATCAACGTCTATAAGTTTGTAGGGTGCGTCATGGGAAAAATTATTAGTCTGCGGTTAAAAAAATCAGCCCTGACGCACCCCAAAATAACGAAAGTTGAGACTAATGGTTGAGACGGTGGGCAGAAATTACATTTAAAATGGATTGTGTATGCAAATGTCCGCGACAAGAATGCAAAAAAATTTTATAACTTTCCAGAGGTTGACATGAAAAAACACAACTTGTTAAACAGTATTGCTGCCGCTGTGCTAGTTACAGGATTGGCACTTACGGCGATTCCATCAAATGCAGTTGCTGAACAGATACAAAATAACGATCGCATAAATGGAGTAATCCGCCGCACTTCCCCGATTTACCGTTTCAGAAATATGTGGACACCGGGAAATCCGACGGAAGAATTGCGGGGTCAAGAATATACTTTCAGCGCGCGGGAAGGCGACAACATTGAAGTCTTTTTAAATACAGATAGAAGTGGCGGTTTTACTCCCGTGATGGTACTATTTTACGGGAACAACAAGCAAGTCGCTTTTACCCAAGACCGTTCTTTTAATTATCAAATTCCCCGCAGCGGCGATTACAAGCTTTTGGTGTTGGCGAAAGATGCTGCGAGGGGCGGTAACTACACGGTGGAAGTTGCGGGAATTGATGGTGGCGACAGACGGACTAGCAATAGGCGCGATGACAGAAACGACAGGGGCCGAGACAGCCGTGGCTATGATGGAGAACGGATTTTGCGGGATGATTTTGGCTTGAACCCGATCGACTGTCGCCTCAGACGTACTATGGTAAGAGTAAAATTTGATGATGCCGACAGGGACGGGACGTATTGTGCTGTACCGACTCGCCAGTATCCGCAGGGAGACTATTATTACAATTCGCGGACTAGGAATTTAGATTCGGCGAGGAATGATGATGGTAGATTCGATCGCTCTAATGATGATAGCAGGTTCGATCCAAGTCGAGATCAATGTCGCGTATCTGTAGGCGGAGTGTGTGTGACTAGGTAATTTCGTTTGTTTCGTTGGGGCGGGTTTTACAAACCATCAATGAGTCAAACCAACCATCTCAAAAACCCGCCCCAAACACCGCGACTATGGAAGTATTTTCACAAAAACCCGGTTTCTGACTACTCATACGTTCAGGATTATTGGTATATTAATAATATTAATGATGTGGCAAAATCGTATCCGCTCAATAAGTTGCGGTAAATCTTAATTTTTCGACAGTGTATAACTTATTTGATTCTACAAATATCTTAA